>CAYXQG010000278.1:0-2146 GCA_964467405.1 uncultured Acetatifactor sp.
CAGAATATTTCAAAAACCTTTGCAAAAGGAACTGTCAATGAGCATACAGCGATCAGAAACCTGAGCCTGAAGCTGGATGAGGGAGAATTTGTGACGGTGGTTGGCTCTAATGGTGCCGGAAAGAGTACCTTATTCAATGCAATTTGCGGTTCTTTCATAGTAGACAGCGGACATATCCTGTTAGATAAGGAAGATTTAACTTATAAGACAGAGCACTATAGGGCAAGAAGGATTGGACGTGTTTTTCAGGATCCCATGAAGGGAACGGCTCCGAATATGACTATCGAAGAAAATCTGGCATTGGCATATACCAGATCCAGCCAGTATTCCAATCCCTTTGCAAGAGCGATCACGAAGAAGAAGGTAGCTTTTTTTCAGGAAAATCTTGCCCGTTATAATATGGGCATTGAGGATCGTATGAAAACCAAAATCGGTCTTTTGTCAGGAGGACAGAGACAGGTGGTAACACTTTTAATGTGTACCCTTTCTATCCCTAAGCTGCTTTTGTTGGATGAGCATACTGCTGCGCTGGATCCTGCAACAGCGGAAAAGGTCATGGAGATCACCAGACAGATTGTATCAGAAAATAAGATCACTACCATGATGATCACTCATAATCTGAAGCAGTCTCTTTCGACAGGAACCAGAACTATTATGCTGGATTCCGGTGAGATCATATTGGATGTCTCCGGAACAGAGCGTGACACTATGACCATGGACGACCTGATCAGAATGTATTCACAAAAGAAGCAAAAAGAATTTGATAATGACAGAATACTTTTAAGCCGTTAAAAAGGGCTGCAGAAACCAATTGATCAGACAGGGCAGATAATAATACAAATATAATATTCTGTCCGCAGATCGATCAAAAGCTCTCGTCAGAAAGAGAAAAAGTCTGCATTTCCAACAAAGAAAGATTTTAGTAAAACTTATTCTGCTGCCGGAAGAAAAATCTGCATTTTGTAATAAACTGCCGAAGATAAAGGTAATGCTGTTACAATGAAAGCAAATATCCATAGGGGCATAACCGGCTTTGGTAAGTCCCTCTGCAAAGGCATGGGCCATTTCCGCACAAAAAAAAGTAAGACGGATATGCAGGGTCAGCTCATCAGGGTCACAAAAACAGCCCGCACGAAGCACCTTGATAAGACTACCGGCAGCAGAAAGCCTTGTAAGAGGAATATCTCTGTAATAAAGAGAAAAGGTCAGCTTCATGAAAGAAGGATGATTTGCCGGTTGAAAAATGGCAGCCCTCCGTTCTGAATCCGTCAGGATGCCATCTCCATAAAAGAGCCCGATTTCGCAGCCGGTATATATGCCGTACCGACCTTTTTGAAGCTCCAGAAGCCAGGTATGGTTTTGATAATCAAAATACACAGGGAGTTTATCGATGATCCTATGGGAACAGGTACAGAGCCTGCCGGGGGCAGGCTCTGCAAATGTCTGAGAAATTAGAATATCCTGCGAAGGCAGGTAACAATAATGAAAAGGTTCTAATACCTTATCTAAAAGTCGGTATTTTTCATCTGCACACATAGCACAAACCCGGTTCCTGCTTTTTATCCTGCGGATATTTAGCAGTATGATGATAAGAAACAGAATAAGTGCAAAAATCAGATACATATAAGTCCGCCCGAAAGTCGGTGTTGTTATATTCTATGTGATTTTGTCGAAATTGTGAAGGAATAATAAAACGGATAAAAAGCCGTTTGCCTTTTACTTTAAAAATCCGTTAATAATCTGTGCTTCGGCCTCGGCCTCACTTAAGCCCAGGGTCATCAGCTTGATGATCTGGTCACCTGCAATCTTACCAATGGCAGCCTCATGGATCAATTCCGCATCTAAATGGTTGGCGGTAATTTCAGGGACTGCACTGATCTTGGCATTATCCATGATGATGGCATCACATTCAGAATGACCGGCGCATTTGTTATTGCCATTGATTTTGGCTAAGAAAAGCTGTCGGGACTCTTCCTTGGCAACTGCCCTGGAAATAATATTGGCACTGGAGCCTTCTCCGTTTAAATCTACGGTAAAGGAGGTCTCAGCATATTGACTGCCATGAGTCATCAGCTTCTCCGTAACAACGATCCGGGCACCGTCTGCCAGATCCGCATTGGTAATACGCTTTGTGGAATCTACACCC
>CAYXQG010000279.1:0-2121 GCA_964467405.1 uncultured Acetatifactor sp.
TGAAGGTGGACGTACTGTAGGTTCAGGCCGTGTTGCTACAATCATCGAGTAATCTGCGCGAAAGCAATGAGATAAGTGCCAATTAAGGCAATAATAATAGGGACTCCAAGTTTACTTGGAAGTCCCTATTTTGTTGCCTTCGCGGGCATTTGACGAATGCCCGCGACCTAGGAAATGCGAAGCATTTTCTAGATGCACTTATCCTAATTTCTGAGTTTTCTCTTGGGAGTTTTTCGCATCTTTGTGACAATTAAAATGTGTTTTGTGGTACAGCGAAAGCTGTGCCGCCACCTTGCATAAATGAAACTTTATGCTATACAAAATTGAAGTTGGCAAAGAGTATGATGAAACAGAAGTGAATCAGATAAATGAAAACTTTTATGAAGACTATTGTACTTTGCGCAGGGATATGATTTCTGAACAGATTATAAATCGGGACGGAAGAAAATATACCAGAATTTAGTATAAAAGAAAATGCTAACCTTCCTTGAACGGTCCCGGTCCGTTCAAGGAAGGTTAGTCAAAGTAAATTAGTTTCAAGAAAGCCGCTTAGTCTCAGACTGGCGGCTTTTTTGAAGCTTAGTGGAATAATTGAAAAAAATATTTTGCTGCACCAACGGCGGAGGCTTTTTGATCATAGGAGCATCGTTTCAGGTAAGATATGTCATGGTCAAAGCCGTTATATGCCATTACTTTTTGACTTAGGGGAATCATATAGTCGGCCAACACACCTCCCACATCTCCACCGAGTATAATGTCCATATCATATGCCATGCGCAGATTGGAAATTAATATGGCAAGGTGCTCCATATAGGTTTCCCATTTTGCATTTGCAAGCATATCTCCGGATTTTACTTGTGCCATAAAATCATCCAGAGAAATTTGATTGTTGTTTGTAAGCACACTTGCAGCACAATATGCATCGGCACATCCCATTTTGCCGCAATAACACTTTTGACCGCCGGGAACGAGGATGATATGACCAAATTCCCCGGCCTTTTGATTTTGACCACGGAATAATCTGCCATCGATACAAAAGGCACCACCTAAGGTATGATTCAAGGATAAATACAGAGCATTTTGGTATTTTTGCGGATTCTCTGCAAGCATTGCGGCGTTTGCGTCATTTTCGAAATGGACAGGCAGCTCCAGTGCCTGCTCCAGAAAATGCAGGCTGTAATTCTCAAGCTGCAAGGCGTGGGATTTTGTTACGATCCGTTCCTCCTGATTAATGATTCCGGGGATTGAGACACCGATTCCAAGAAGCCCGTCATGGGGATTTTCCTCTAAAAATATTTTTACCTGTTCAGCTACATCAGTGCAGTAGGAAAGATTTGAAGTAAACTTTAAGCGGACACGTTTTGCGCTTTCCATTTCATATCCAAGATTAATGATTACCATTTCTAAATGATTGGCGGTAATATTGATTCCCATAGCGCGGGCATAGGATTTATTTATGCCGAGGCTTTTGGCTTTTCTTCCGCCGGTTGACTCATATTCTCCCAGTTCTGAAATTATCCCTTTTGCAATCAGTTCATTCACATTTGTCAATACCGTAGGCATACTGAGGTTTAATTCCTTTGCCAATTCTGCCTTGGAGGTGACAGGATGATTTAATAAATAATTGATAAGTTTTGTTTTAGTCAGATTACGTTTCTCTGTTGCCATGATACCGCCTCGCCTGTTTTATAAAATAATTTATAAAAGTATTCTACATTTTTTGTGGGGATTTGTAAAGTCCTACTTCCAATGCAAACAAATCCGTGACATGGGGGACGAATCCCTTTGAGGACACAGTAGGCTTCGGATTTCTTCTATATTGTGCGGAATAGACAAAAGTATACAGAGAAAATATGCCAAATTGCAGAAAAAGAATAAGATGCTTGACTTTTTTATTTCGAAGAGCAATAATATAATTACTTTAATAAAACGATTTATAAAAGATAAAACAAAAGGAGGAAGCTATTATGTTACAGCAGGTAATGACAAATCCGGGAGAAATTATTTTTAAGGAGGTTCCGGTTCCGGAGGTAAAAGAGGATCAGGTGTTGGTGAAGATCATGAATATAGGTATTTGCGGTTCGGATATTCATGTATATCACGGAAAGCATCCTTTTACAA
>CAYXQG010000280.1:0-2103 GCA_964467405.1 uncultured Acetatifactor sp.
GAAGAAAACGGAGTGCGAAAAGCAATTGATACTCTTACATATGATGAAAATGAGATCCGCAGAATTGCTGTGAAGGGTTTTGATATTGCCATGAAACGTAAGAAGAAGGTGACCAGTGTTGATAAAGCAAATGTATTGGATTCTTCCAGACTCTGGAGGAATGTGGTCAATGAGGTTGCCAGGGATTATCCGGAGGTTACATTGGAGCATATGCTGGTAGATAACTGTGCCATGCAATTAGTTAAGGATCCCGCACAGTTTGATGTAATTCTGACAGAGAATATGTTTGGTGATATTTTATCAGATGAAGCAAGCATGGTAACCGGCTCCATAGGTATGCTTTCCAGCGCAAGTTTAAATGATACAAAGTTTGGTTTATATGAGCCCAGTCATGGCTCTGCACCTGATATTGCAGGTAAGGATATTGCCAATCCCATAGCGACGATCTTAAGTGCCGCAATGATGCTTCGTTACAGCTTTGATCTGGATAAGGAAGCAGATGCAGTGGAAGCAGCCGTTAAGAAAGTACTTGAAGACGGTTATCGTACAGGTGATATTTATTCAGAAGGCTGTATAAAGGTGGGCTGTGCAAGGATGGGTGACCTGATTGCAGAAAGAATATAAGTATTTCGTGCAAAGAAAGGGAATGTGTGGTATTATACAATAAAATTTGAATAATAAATGAAACATTTTAAAGGAAGAGGTTATTATGATGAGAAGTGATGCTGTAAAGGTCGGAACTGCCCAGGCTCCGCACAGAAGCTTGTTCAATGCACTGGGTTTTACGGAGGAAGAGCGTAAACGTCCCATGATCGGTATTGTAAGCTCTTACAATGAGATCGTTCCGGGACATATGAATATTGATAAAATCGTAGATGCAGTCAAGATGGGGGTTGCCATGGCAGGCGGTATGCCGGTGGTATTTCCTGCGATTGCAGTCTGTGACGGTATTGCCATGGGTCATACCGGTATGAAATACTCTCTGGTAACGAGAGACCTGATCGCGGACAGTACGGAATGTATGGCATTGGCACATGGGTTTGACGGACTGGTATGCGTACCGAACTGTGATAAGAATGTACCCGGTCTTCTGATGGCTGCTGCCAGATTAAATATTCCTACTATATTTGTTTCCGGTGGTCCTATGCTGGCAGGACGTATTGACGGACATAAGACCAGTCTTTCCAGCATGTTTGAGGCAGTGGGAAGTGTTGCTGCCGGTACCATGAGCATGGAGAAGCTTTGTGAATTTGAAGAAAAAGCCTGCCCGACCTGTGGTTCCTGTTCAGGAATGTATACAGCCAATTCCATGAACTGCCTGACAGAAGCAATCGGTATGGGCTTAAAAGGAAATGGTACCATCCCGGCTGTTTATTCTGAAAGAATCCGTCTGGCAAAACATGCAGGCATGAAGATCATGGAGCTGGTGGAAAAGAATATCAGACCAAGAGATATTATGACAGAGGATGCCTTTATGAATGCCCTCACAGTGGATATGGCACTGGGCTGCTCTACCAATTCCATGCTGCATTTGCCGGCAATTGCCAAAGAAGCAGGTGTGAATTTAAATCTGGATATTGCAAATGAATTATCTGCAAAAACACCGAACCTTTGCCATCTTGCACCTGCAGGCCCTACCTATATGGAGGACTTAAATGAGGCCGGTGGTGTGTATGCTGTTATGAATGAATTGACCAAGAAGGATCTTTTACACTTAGATTGTATGACCGTAAACGGTACAACTATTGGTGAGAATATCAAGAATTGTATCAACAGGAATCCGGAAGTGATCAGACCTGTTGAAAATCCTTATTCTGAAACCGGCGGCATTGCCATCTTAAAGGGTAATCTTGCACCGGACAGCGGTGTTGTAAAGCGTTCTGCCGTAGTACCTGAGATGATGGTTCATGAAGGTCCGGCAAGAGTATTTGAATGTGAAGAGGATGCTATTGCTGCAATTAAGGGCGGTAAGATCGTAGCAGGTGATGTGGTTGTTATCCGAAATGAAGGCCCTAAGGGAGGACCGGGCATGAGAGAGATGTTAAATCCTACCTCGGCCATTGCAGGAATGGGACTTGGTTCCAGTGTAGCACTGATCACGGA
>CAYXQG010000281.1:0-2076 GCA_964467405.1 uncultured Acetatifactor sp.
AACTCACGCTGTCTGCTATTTCCGATTTCTGCATGGCTCAATGCTCCAACATATTTTCAATAAATATCCCATACCCTCTCGTCGGATCATTGACAAGAACATGTGTCACCGCACCAACAATCTTCCCGTCCTGAATAATCGGGCTTCCTGACATCCCCTGCACAATTCCGCCCGTCAAATCCAGCAGTTTGGAGTCTGTTACTATCAACTCAATTCCCCGGTTCACGTTGTCATGGTCCAGCTGTATGCCTACGATTTCAACTTCATAATACTCGCCTTTACCATCCAGACAGCAATAAATCCAAGCCGGTCCCTTTTTTATTTCCTGTTTCAATCCAATAGGCAATGCTTTTTCACTACAAATAGACATGCATTCTTCATTACAGGTTCCGAAGATTCCTTCCGTTCCATTATAATCGATATCTCCCAAAATACGATTTTCATTGTATATGATCATACCTGTCATTTCTCCGGGAGTACCTGCTTTTCCTTTCTTGATAGATATGATTTCTGTTTTATACAAAGTACCGTCCTCAACTTCCAATAACATCGATGTGTCCACATCTGTTATGCCATGCCCCAACGCACCAAAGCTGCCGTTACGGTCTATATAGGTCAAGGTTCCTACCCCCTGTGCATTATCGCGAATCCATATGCCGATCTTATATTTTCCAACACTATTCTTTTCGGGCTTAATAGATATATCCTGCAGCAAACCGTCTCTCTTAATCTTTAGCTGAACATCCCGTCCTTCGCATTTTTCGATATCTTCAATAAAACGCTGTTTATCAGAGACCTTTTTACCATTTATCTGCAGGATATAATCTCCGGTTCTTAAAATGTATTTGGATGGTGCGTAACTGATACCGTTCTGACCTTCAAATTCTCCCACACCAATTACCATAAGCCCCTCTGTTTCCACATACAGACCTATCGGAATACCGGCAGGGATCAATTCCCTGTCACCGATTATCTGTATTCCGACCTTTTTAAAGGGAATGCAGCCAAACAGCTTCACATTCATCAGATAATCCTTGGATTCATCCACCTGCAGTATTACCTTATTATTAAGATCTATCTCGACAGCTCCCGAAGGAATATTGCTCTCTCCGGACTCACTGACTGCTACAACTTCACCGGTCAGAGGCAATCCAAAATCCAGGATCTGTTCCTCACCGGCTTTTAAACGAAGCACAGAAGGAAGCTGATTATACAAATAATAATAACTTATCATTCCGGATGCTATACTGCCAAGGAGCATGACAATACACAGGCACATTCTGTACACATGCATTCTTTTTTTCTTTCTCTTCCAGTAATCCAGAATATCCGTCATGTCCGAATCGGCGCTTTTGATTATCTCCCTATCATGCAGCTTCTTTTTCTCTTCATTTCTATACATAAAAAAGACTCACTTCACTTTCCTCAATTAGGAATAGTATGTGAGTCTTTTCAAATTTTACTTATCCAATTTTATCATTTTGATATCTTCTGAGCAAGTGCCCGGCTGCGCATTTCCCGGGCATTAAAGATTGCTGCCTCCGTCAGATCATCTCCACCCAGGAGTCTTGCCAGCTCTTTGAGCTGTTCCTCCTCCGTTAAGGGATATATCTGTGTCATTGTGGTGCCCGTGTCAGCTGTTTTTTCAATCAAGAAATGCTGATCTGCCATTGCAGCTATCTGCGGCAAATGGGTAATACAGATTACCTGATGCTCACCTGCAACGATGTTTAACTGTTCTGAAACCTTCCATGCCGTCTTGCCGCTGATACCGGTATCAATTTCATCAAAGATCAGTGTATCAATTGCATCCTTAGATGCCAATACGGTCTTAATGGCTAACATGATTCTGGATAATTCACCGCCGCTGGCTACCTGTGCCAATGGTTTTATATCCTCACCCGGGTTGGTTGAAATAAGGAATTCTACATCATCATAACCATTTGCTGTATAATGTTCCATTCTCTCAAATTTCATAGAAAAAGAAACATCTAAGAAATTCAAATCTAATAGTTCCTCACGAATCGCCTTTGTTAACTCTAACGCTGCTTTTTTGCGGATTTCTGAAACAATTTG
>CAYXQG010000282.1:0-2064 GCA_964467405.1 uncultured Acetatifactor sp.
TGAAGATGACATTGAGATGGTATGGCAGCAAGTATGATACCGTAACATTGAAGCAGATCCGTCAGATTCCGGGTGTTACAGGAGTTATTTCTACACTTTACGGAACTACACCGGGTGAAGCTTGGGAGATGGAAGATATCCTTGCTCTGAAGAAGGAAATCGAGGATGCAGGTCTTGAACTGGCAGGTATTGAGAGTGTTAATATCCATGACGCTATCAAGGTAGGTACTCCTGACAGAGATAAGTATATTGATAATTACATCACTACATTAGAGAGACTCGGACAGGCTGATATTCATATGGTATGCTACAACTTCATGCCTGTATTTGACTGGACAAGAACAGAGCTTGCACGTGTACGTCCTGACGGATCTACCGTACTTGCTTATACACAGGAAGCAGTAGATGCTATCGATCCTGAGAAGATGTTCGAATCTATCGCAGGTGATATGAACGGTACTGTTATGCCCGGCTGGGAGCCTGAACGTATGGCTAAGGTAAAAGAACTTTTCGAAATGTACAAGGATGTAACAGATGAGAAGCTTTTTGAGAACTTAAAGTACTTCCTGGAGAGAATCATGCCTGTATGTGATAAGTACGATATCAACATGGCAATTCATCCGGACGATCCGGCATGGAGTGTATTTGGTCTTCCCCGTATCATCATCAACAAAGAGAATATCCTTCGTATGATGAAGATGGTAGATAACCCACATAACGGTGTTACCTTCTGTTCCGGTTCTTACGGTACTAACTTAGAGAACGATCTTCCTGATATGATCCGTTCTTTGAAGGGCAGAATCCATTTTGCGCATGTACGTAACTTAAAGTTCATTACTCCTACTAACTTTGAAGAGGCTGCTCATTTATCAAGTGACGGTACCTTCGATATGTATGAGATCATGAAGGCTCTTTATGATATCGGATTTACCGGACCTATCCGTCCTGACCATGGTCGTATGATCTGGGATGAAGTAGCTATGCCCGGCTATGGTCTGTATGACAGAGCACTGGGAGCATGTTATCTGAATGGTTTATGGGAAGCAATTGAAAAGCAGTCTAAATAAGCATTGCGGAAAGGTTGGTTAAACATGGAATTAACATTAAGCAGTTTAAAAGAGCATCGTCAGGAGTTTTTAAACGCAGGTTATAAGCTCCCTGAATTTGATTATGATAAAGCACTTGAAAATACAAAAGCACGTCCTACATGGATCCATTTTGGTGCAGGAAATATCTTCCGTGCATTTCAGGCAAATGTAGTACAGAATCTGTTAAACAGCGGAGCTGTTGATACAGGTCTGATCGCAGCAGAAGGCTATGATTATGAAATCGTAGAGAAAATGTACTGGCCTCATGACAATCTGGGTATTTTAGCTACTTTAAAGGCTGATAATACTGTAGAGAAGACAGTTGTCGGCAGTATTTTAGAATCCCTGGTTTTAGACAGCGAGAATGAAGAGCAGTATGGTCGTTTGAAGGAGATCTTCAGCAATCCTTCTCTTCAGATGGCAAGCTTTACCATTACTGAAAAGGGTTATTCTCTGGTAGACGGAAGAGGAAATGTTATCCCTGCAATCGAAGCTGATTTCGTAAGCGGTCCTAAGGCACCTGTAAGCTATATGGGTAAGGTAGTATCCCTGCTTTATACCCGTTATGAAAACGGCAGACTTCCTATTGCAATGGTAAGTATGGATAACTGCTCACACAATGGTGACAAGCTGGCAGCAGCTGTTCTTGCATTCGCTGACAAGTGGGTAGAGAACGGTGTGGCTGATAAGGGATTTGCAGAATATGTACGCGATCCTAAGGCAGTTTCCTTCCCTTGGAGTATGATTGATAAGATCACACCCCGCCCTGACAAGACTGTAGTTGAATTGTTAAATGCAGACGGTATTGACGGCCTTGAAACTGTTGTTACATCTAAGAATACTTATGTTGCTCCTTTTGTAAATGCAGAGGAATGTGAATATCTGGTTATTGAAGACTGGTTCCCTAACGGCAGAAGTGCATGGGATAAGGGTGGTCTGATCTTCACTGACAGAGAGACTGTAGATAAGGTAGAGA
>CAYXQG010000283.1:0-2030 GCA_964467405.1 uncultured Acetatifactor sp.
GGATATGTGGCCTGGGAGAAACTCACGACGGACAAGAGTGTCGCCCGTATCGTGAGTGATGCGGTCATCGGCAAGGAAGCCACCGACACCATCGCCGGAACGGCGGATGATGTGCGGGAGCTGAAGGAAAAGGCCGGTGAAGCGGTGGATGCCGCCAACGGAGTGGCCAAGGATGTAGGCGGTCTGACCGGCGGTATCGGGAACTTCATCCGCAACATGAGCGGAGGAAACTGCGGCGGGATGTTCTCGGACTTCTTCAGCAATATCAGCAAGGGGAACGTTTCAGGCATGAGCCTTGTAGGTCTCGTTGCTGCCGCGTTCATGGTATTCGGCCGTTTCGGTTGGATGGGCAAGATAGCAGGAGCCTTATTGGGGATGATGATTATAGGCAACCATGCACAAACGGAACGGAATGAAAAAGCCCAAGTTACCGGCTGTAAAACAATAGACCGGACGCAAACCAAAACCGGTGCGGAAGAAACAAATACATCAAGAGGTATGAGAAGATAAATCAGGATAACAATGAAATATACAGAAGAGAACATATTGCATTCAGCCAGCGGCCACTGTATGCCGTTTGAAGAACCGTCGAAAGAAGTGGAATTGTCATTGGGCTATGGGGAACAGAAGCATCCCGTAACCGGTGAATCCTTCTTCCATCATGGCATTGACTTTAGCGTCAGCCATTACCTGCTGTCCGCTGTGGCCGACGGAACGGTCTCATCCGTAGGTTCAGATGTACGGCACGGCATCTGCCAGACGGTACGCTATGGCAAGTACGAAGTCACCTATGCCCACCTGTCCAATGTCATGGCCCATTTCGGACAGCCGGTAAAGGCCGGACAGCCCATAGCCATCAGTGGCGACATGCTGCATATGGAGGTACGCTTTGACGGTGAGGAACTGAATCCCATTGAATTCCTTACAATGCTGTACGCCAATGTCAAGGCCATGCAGCAGGAAGGACTCCTTACGCTTGAAATGACCATCCCTTCTCCCTATGACACAGACCGCAAGGAAATCGAATCACTGATGATGCGTTTCCTGCCGTTGTACTTCAATGATCTGCAACATGGAGACTATAGATTACCCAACCATACCGAACAGTCCTTGCGGAATGTGTTCACCCAGGCATCGGCACGGAACTACTTCTTTGAGACCCTGCCCAGTATGGCCAATCCTTTGGGTATAGGCAACCGCAGTATGCCGTTGGCGGCCAAGGTGCAACACCTGCTGATAGAAGATTTCCTCCATTATCTTGCCTTGCGGCATGATGTCTATCTCTCGACTGTCAGCGAAGAGGTAAAAAAAAAGCCCGTGCAGAAGCAATAGCCTCCAGTGGTGTCATTGACCCGTTGGCAGAGCTGGATATAGACATACAGAGTTTCGACATTCCAAGAATCGTGAGTGTATATCCCGACCGCTCCGGAGTGAGGTGGTGGACAAAGGCCTGGTTTAACGGGAAGGAGCTTGGAGAGCCGTCTGTAGAAATAGAGGAACGGATGGCCATCCAATTCATTCTTGGCCTGATAGGGAAAGAAGAATGGATGGAAGAGTATTTTCCCAAGCAGATGGGAATATACCACCATGCGATCGAGCAGACAAAAGAACAGTTGATTAACCAGATGAAGATTATCGGATAATGGCAGATACCAAAAAGATTTTTAGGACGAAGGTCGAACCGATTATGAACCGGGTGCAGGCGGAGCTTCAGGAAAGGCAGACAGACGAATTGCGTGAGCATACCTTCTCCTTTCGTGGGCTGATGGCAGGAATGGCCGGTCCCGACGGTGGCATGACGGCTATGGCTGCCCACAATGACACCCTGCACCATACGGGAGAATGGAACTCCAAAACGACTGAAGACTATATTGAGATGGTGAAAACAGAGTTGGCATGTCAGCACATCGAAGTGACCCCGGAAATGGAACGGCTGATGATTGACAAGATGGTGAAAGACCGGATTCCCCAATCATCCATCGATTACGTCATGCGTAAGGCGGCAACCCATACCGTGTTCGGAATCAATC
>CAYXQG010000284.1:0-2028 GCA_964467405.1 uncultured Acetatifactor sp.
CTATTAGCGTGTGCAGTCAGTCTTTCACTTTCTGCAAAAAGCTCGATATCCTTATGAATCTTTTCAAGTGCTTCCTTAGAGTAGGAAATAATACTGCTCTTTTTGATAAAGTCATCCACATTTACGGGTGAAAAGAATTTTGCAGTGCCGTTTGTGGGTAAAATATGATTGGGACCTGCAAAGTAATCTCCAAGAGGCTCAGAGGAATATTCTCCAAGGAAAATAGCTCCTGCATTGCGGATGCGGGTCATAATATCAAAGGGATTCTTAGTCAGGATCTCTAAATGCTCGGATGCGATTTCATTTGTGGTCTCAATGGCTTGTTCCATAGATTGAGCGACCAGGATATAGCCGTAGTTTTCCAGAGATTTTTCAATGATCTCTTTACGGGAAAGCTCTGCAGTAAATTTATCGACTTCAACAGAAACCTTCTGTGCAAGCTCTGCAGAGGTTGTGATCAGAATGGCACTGGCAAGCTCGTCATGTTCTGCCTGGGAAAGAAGATCAGCTGCCACATATCTTGGATTGGCAGTTTCATCTGCAAGCACAAGCACCTCGCTGGGACCTGCAATAGAATCTATGCTGACATAACCATATACTGCTTTCTTGGCCAAGGCAACAAAAATATTGCCGGGACCGGTGATCTTATCCACCTTGGGAATGGATTCTGTGCCGAAGGCCATTGCAGCTATTGCCTGTGCGCCGCCTACTTTATAGATTGTATTGACACCTGCTATGTCTGCTGCAACCAGTGTGCCGGGATTTACTTTGCCGTCTGCTCCCGGAGGTGTGGTCATGATGATCTCCTTCACGCCTGCCACATTTGCGGGAATAACATTCATCAGTACACTGGAGGGATAAGCTGCTTTGCCGCCGGGTACATATACACCTGCTCTTTCAATCGCTGTGATCTTCATACCCAGTATGGTGCCGTCTTCTTTTGCATCAAACCAGCTGTTTCTAAGCTGCTTCATATGGAAAGCTTTGATATTTTCAGCAGCCTTCTTGATGACCTCTACAAGCTTGGGATCCATCATGGCATAAGCTTCCTCGATTTCAGCCTTTGTGACCTTGATCGTGTCGGCTGTCAGATCAAATTTATCAAATTTTTTGGTATAGTCGAAAAGTGCCTGATCCTTATTGGATTTTACATTTTCAATGATCTCATTAACGGTTGCTTCATATTGCGAATAGTTATTGGGACTTCTTTTTAATAAATCGTTTAATAAGTTGTTTTTGGTATCCTCGGTTAAATTAACAATTCTCATATTACTCCTTTTTGCTTATGTATAGCATAATTTTGATCTATTGATTTTGTTCCGTTTGCCGGCGGATCTTCTGGATCAGCTGTTTGATCCGTTCTGACTGCATCTGCATGCTGACAGGATTTACAATCATTCTTGCTGATAAAGGGCATATTTCCTCTAAAACCATTAAGCCGTTTTCCTTCAGGGTGCCGCCGGTTTCCACGATATCCACGATAACATCTGAAAGCTCTACCAAGGGGCCTAATTCTACGGAACCATTTAATTTGATGATGTCCACGGTCTGATATTTCTGATTGTAAAAATAATCCTTTGCAATATTGGGATATTTACTTGCTACACGAATCCTTTCATGATGCTGTAAAAGCTCCTTTGCTTCTGCAGGACCGCAGACACACATTCTGCATTTGCCGAAGCCCAGATCCAGCACTTCATAAACATTGCGGTTTTCTTCCAGTATGGTATCCTCACCTACCACACCGATATCCGCTGCACCATATTCCACATAAGTGGGTACATCAGGTCCTTTGGATAAAAAGAATCGCAGCTTCAGCTCCTCATTTACAAAAATCAGCTTACGGGAATCCTTATCCTTCATTTCCTCGCAGGTGATGCCAATCTTCTCAAAAAGCTCCAGGGTCTTATTTGCAAGTCTTCCTTTGCCAAGTGCAAAGGTCAAATACTTTTCGTCACTCATATTTATTGCCTCTTTGGAATCAACAGAACAGATTTGCCTTCCTTGCGAAGCGCAAGGGTTTTTTTC
>CAYXQG010000285.1:0-1999 GCA_964467405.1 uncultured Acetatifactor sp.
CTCCTGCATCATACGCTTTGCCTTTGTCATATGACCGGGATACCACTGATAATTCATTTTATCCTCCTAAAATACTACTTAATAAATCCGATTCCATCCTTCTCACCACTTAAATGGAACCATGCTTCTCCGATAATATCTTCTGCATCAACCGGACCGATATTCGCAGACCGGCTGTCCTCGCTGTTATTGGGATCATCACCAATACAAAAATACTGACCGTTTTTTAATGTCAGATCATTTTCTGCAATTCCTGCTTCCAGGATCTTTTCCGTCACATAAGGACTCGCTTCCCCATTTATATAGCATACACCATCTACTATCTGCAAATGATCTCCGGGTACTGCGATCACTCTTTTTACATAATAATGTGTGTTAGGATTGCCGTTCGGCAAAAAAACCACCACATCTCCCGCCTTGGGCTTGCTCAATATATAAGCAAAGCGATTGATATATATGGTTTGTCCGTTTGTAAGAGTCGGTTCCATGGAAACACCGATTACATTCGTTGACATTCCGAAGGAATAGGTCAATGCAACCGCCAGAAAAACTGCTATCGCAATACCGATCACATAAGAACAGATCTCGCGTATGATATATATACTTACCGCTTTTTGCTTCCTTTGATAAAAACTAAGTCCTGTATGACGACGTGCCATTGATTACCTCACCACATTTTACCACATTTGTTTTAGTCTAACACATTTTCAGAAAATAGAAAAGGACAATTACTATAAAGTAACTGTCCTTTTGTGCAGATTCATTATTTAACCAGCTCTTTAACCTTTGCCTTCTTACCAACACGGTCTCTTAAGTAGTTCAATTTAGCACGTCTTACTTTACCCTTTCTTACTACTTCGATCTTCTCTACGTTAGGAGAATGTAAAGGCCAGGTCTTCTCAACACCAACACCGTTAGAAGTCTTTCTTACAGTAAAGGTTTCTCTGTTGCTTCCGCCCTGTCTCTTTAATACAACGCCTTCAAATACCTGAACTCTTTCACGGTTACCCTCTTTGATTTTACCATAAACTCTGATGGTATCACCAACATTGAATTCAACTACGTCAGATTTTAACTGTTCTGCTTCGATTTCTTTGATAATATTACTCATATTGAGCCTCCTTCATAAACTGGATGTTCTTAATACGCTTCGTAACAGAGGACCATCTCATTTTCGCAACGGTAGTATTTTATCACAGCAAGTATAATAATGCAAGCACTTTTTATTGAAATTATCGAATATCCTGCATATTATATTCTACTCATTATCTGTCACAGCATCCCCCACTGCATCTTCTCTTGCTTCTACTGCAATAAGCTTAGCCTGTACCAGATAGCGCTGTTCCTTTCTGTTGGCAATACAGGTTGAAAGTGTAATGATCTTGTCCTCCTGTGTAACGCTCATCTCCCAGTTGTAATTGTTATAATATTGTGCCTTGGAAAGATTGTTGATCTCTGTAAGATACTCCCCAAATACATCATCATCCTCAAAATCATAGCTTAAGACAATATGCTTATCACTATATTCATACTCTGCAAATACCTGATAGATCCTTGTATCATATTCGGTATAAATATATACATACGGATTTTCCTCAAAGAAGGAAGCATCCTCATAATTATGAAGGGTACGGAACATGCTCTTGTTCTTCATATTATGACCATAGATTACTGTATTATTATCATTAAAGTCCTTGGCATTATAATATTGTGTAAAAATACATCCTGCCGTAGAACTGTTTCCGTCCAGATCACGATTCAGATAATATTCCGGATTATCCGGATGCTGTACGATGGGATAATCAATATTCGTATTCGGGATATAAATCCATGCATAAATATCTTCGTTTTCATCCCTTTGCAGACCTTCAAAATCAATCTTTTTTCCCGGTATTTCAAAGCCGGTAAAGTCGGGATATTCTATACCATCTATGATCACTCCCGCAGGCTCCTTCGTAGGCTGTGGTGTTGCATCTTCCGAAACCGGCTCTTCAATCGG
>CAYXQG010000286.1:0-1974 GCA_964467405.1 uncultured Acetatifactor sp.
CTGTTACCGGGTTCAGTGCAATGTATGGAATGTAAATCAGGATGGTGTCAAGATCGGGGAATACAGAAATTCCACCTCTGCCTACGATCTTACCAGCTATGCACTCGGCAAGGATTATTGTGAGGATAAGCTGTTATGGCACAGCAAGGATGCCTGCGGACTTATGGGCAATAATATCGTATCCGATGACGGAACCATGTATGAGAAAAGCTCCGATCACGGCGATCTGACTGCCCGAAACGTAAACATCAATTGGTCAAGCGGCGTCATCACCTGGTATAACCAGGATCCCAAAGACGAAAGCCGTAAGTGGTATCATACAGGAAAGGTCTATCTTGACGACCCCAATAAGCCCAACCATTCCTAAGAAATATCATCCAAAACAGCCGGTGCAAAAGCTCCGGCTGTTTTGGTATAATATCAGCCCATGCTGCGAAGCTTCTTTGCATCCCCTGCACAGGCCTCAAAATGCTTTACGATCTGCCTTGTATAACAGCAAAGATATTCTGCTGCCCGGTCAAAGCCTCCTGTCTCTGCTGCCGCACTTGCCGCACAATTTTGACAGATGCTTCTATATTGACACCGGGCGCAGGTATGACAGGGCTGAATCTGCTTCATTCTTTGGACAAGCGCCTTCCAGGCCTTTTCAAAATCATATTCAAGTAAGGATATGGCCGGTTCTCTAAGCTGTACGCAGGGCTGCAAGTTTCCCTTCCAGGTAACAGCATAAGCGGATTTACCGGCCTGACAGCTCATTTGTTTGCTGCTGTCAGCTTCTTTCGTATGGGAAACTTCAAAAAGTCTTTGTGCACCATATATCCTGTAGGCTTCCTCTCCCAGCTCATATTGTAAAATCCTTACATAAGCATCCGCTGCCTCCTTAGGCTCTAAACGGATCTTCTCCGTACCGCTGTTTCCTGTTCTGACTGCCGGATACATATAGGTATCCATACTGACCGGAACCTCTAGCTGCTTTGCAATTTCCGCGATCCTGATCCCCTCCGATACATTTTCTTTGACCAGGCTTCCGTTGATCTTTATATCCACGCCACGCTCTTTTAACAGTCTGATTCCTTCCATGGTCCGCGCAAAGCCGCCTGACAATCCACACAGCCTTTCATAGGTTTCTTCACAGGATCCGTAAAGGGTAATATTGATGCGTCTTGGCTTGTGTGCGGCAAAAAAATCTGCCCATTCCTCATCTATCAATGTTGCATTTGTATTCAGAGTCAGGATCATTCCCATCTTACGAAGCTCTGAATACAATTCCCGAAAGCCCGGATAAAGAAGCGGCTCCCCTCCTGTCAACAGCACAAATAAAGTACCTGCTCTCTTCATCTGTTCCGCCAGCTGACACCATTGTTTTGTTGTTAACAGGCTGCCCTCTGCCTCCATTTCCTCCCTGCTCATACGCACATAACACATTCTGCAGCTCATATTGCACAGGGGCAGAAGCTCCAGTACTCCATACAAAGGCAGGCCTTTTTCAGCCGCATTGTCAAACATATGCCTTTCTATTGACATTGCCTCCTGCATATCCATCCTCCTTTTTATGGCTGCATTACCAGCCTTCTTTTTCATTGCTGTATGCCAAAATACCGGCCTTTCGAAGCTCTCTGACAAACTCCTCCGTATCCTTTCTTGCAGTCTCTTCCTCCACCTGATATTTTTCCAGGATCCGGTTCTCCAGCTCCTGCATACTGCCTGCCTTCTCAATATTTTCCCAAATAAATCCGGCCGTATCTGTAAGCGTGATAAGACCGTTAAATTCCTGTGTTGTGGCACCGGTAGGCACCAGTACATATTCTCCTGCAATATCCCTAAGGATAAATTCTTTTACGATTTTCACAAGCGCTCCTCCTTTTCTACAGCTCCGCCTCCGATTTTTCTCCAAAAGCCTTTTCCATGATCGTCATAAGCTTTTCCTTTGTTTCCGTAATATGCAAACTTCTTCAACATCCGGCCACTCCTTCC
>CAYXQG010000287.1:0-1953 GCA_964467405.1 uncultured Acetatifactor sp.
TTTCCATGCTTATCATAATATACCGCCCTTATCACAGTACATTTATCAATTAAATACCCTGGAATTTGATAAGCATGGGATTCATTGAGGAATTCCCCAGAAACATCCGTTCTCATGGAATACGTATTTTCATTAAGAGATGCATCTGTAATCAGAATAGCACCATCGTATTTCATGGAGTCCTTCGTAGGTTCTGAACCATCCAGCGTATAATAGATTTCCTTTGTCGGAGCATAAATCTTTAAAGCAAAATCTTCACCATAAAAACCGGACTTTTTTGAAAAGATCATATTGCTCTCTATTGGGTTTTCTCCGGCGTATATTATTTCTGCAAAGAAATATCGGATATCATTTCCTGAAGTAATCATAAATATCGCAAGAAATACGATTACAGATACCGCACCGATTGCTTTTTTCTTATCTAATATCATCTTAGCTACCCTTTATTTTAAATAAAATTTTTTATACCACTCTGCAAAACGCCGCAAACCTGTTCTTAGATTTGTAGACGGTTTAAAGCCGAAATCTCTCTCCAGGGCTTCTGTATCTGCATAGGTTACCGGCACATCTCCAGGCTGCATCGGCACCAATTCCTTATGTGCTTCAAAATCATAATCTTCCGGCAGCACCCCCGCACGAACCAATTCCTGCTGCAGAATATCTACAAAATCCAGAAGATTTTCCGGCTGATTATTTCCAATATTATACACTGCATACGGCGGCAATGGAAGTCCGTCTTCTCCCTGGACTTTTTCAGGTGCTCCCATCATAACTCGCATAACACCTTCTACAATATCATCAATATAAGTAAAATCACGCCTGCAGTTTCCATAATTGAAAATCTGTATGTTTTTCCCGGCTCTTAATTTATCTGTGAAACCAAAATAAGCCATGTCAGGACGACCGGCCGGACCATATACCGTAAAAAATCGTAAACCTGTCGACGGAATATTATACAATTTCGAGTATGCATGTGCCATCAGCTCATTCGACTTTTTCGTTGCTGCATATAAAGAAACTGGATTGTCAACCTTATCCTCTGTGCTATACGGAATCTTTTTGTTTGTTCCGTATACCGAAGAACTAGAGGCATACACTAAATGCTCTACTCCCTTTGCTCCATGGTCATAGGAATGACGGCAAGCCTCTAAAATATTGTAAAAACCAATCAGATTCGATTCGATGTATACGTCCGGATTTGTAATAGAATATCTGACTCCCGCCTGTGCCGCCAGATTCACTACAATATCCGGCTGATAAGTGCTGAACACTTTCTGAATAACTGAACTGTCCGCAATACTTCCTTTCACAAAAATCCATTGATTTTTTACTTTTTTTTCAACCAGTTTTTCAATCTGCTCTAATCGATATTCCTTGATTGCAACATCATAGTAATCATTCAAATTATCAATTCCAATGATTTTGGTCTGCTCAGTTTCTTTTAAAAGGCGCTGTACCAGGTTTGCACCGATAAATCCGGCTGCTCCTGTTACTAAAATTGTTTTTCCATTCAAATCTATTTTCTGCATTTTACTTTCCCTACTATCTCACTTGATCGCCTATCTTTTATTCACCACACTCATTATAAAATGTCTTGCACTTTGGAACTGTTTTGTTTTTCCCAAAAGCAGAATCAGGATTATATTCGGCACAATCACACAGATTACTCCATTCACAAATAACTGAAGAATCGTACTAGTATGTATCAATCCACACAGTTTCCACGTAATCACCGCAGCTGCCGCCACACAAAGACTCCAAAGCAAATGATTTTTTAGAAACTCTGACAAACTGACTCCTTTAAAATATGTTTGAAAAAGAATAATTGTTCTCCACAAAAAGTTAAACAAAACAATTGTAATAATTGTCGCAAGAATAATTCCTGTAATTCCGAACAATTTTCCTAGAACAATATTCAAAACAACATTCCCTACTGCTTCTGCAATATTAGAA
>CAYXQG010000288.1:0-1950 GCA_964467405.1 uncultured Acetatifactor sp.
TGCTTTGGTTAAAGAAATCCTTTGTTTCCTTGACAACCACTCCGCTTAATGCAAACAGTGCGATCATATTCGGAATTGCCATCAGGCCATTGACAATATCTGCAATCGTCCAGACTGCTGCAACCGTCATATACGGTCCGATAAATACAGCCAAAATGTATAACCAACGATATCCCTTAACTACCTTCATTTTACCACCTGTTAAGTATTCAATGCATCTTTCGGAATAATAATCCCAGCCAAGAATGGTAGTGAATGCAAAAAATACCAGACATAACATCAACAGGAAGGAAGATACCACGGTAGGTATCGGCAATGCATTATTAAATGCATAGGTCGTGATCTGTACACCCTCCAGCCCTTCTACCTGCCATGCCCCTGAGATAACAATGGAAAGACCTGTCATGGTACAAACAATAATGGTATCAATAAAGGTACCTGTCATGGAAACAAGACCCTGACGAACCGGCTCCTTTGTCTGTGCTGCTGCTGCTGCAATCGGTGCGGAACCTAAGCCTGACTCATTGGAAAAAATACCTCTTGCAATACCCTTTTGCATTGCTACCAGTACCGTTCCTACGATACCACCTGTAACAGCCTTGGGATTAAAAGCTCCTTTTACGATCAAAGCAATTGCTGCCGGAACCTCTGTAATATTACAAAGGATGAGCACAAGCCCCATCAAAATATAAACCACTGCCATAAAGGGTACTACGATTTCAGAAACCTTTGCAATACGCTTCACACCGCCTATCAATACCAATGCTACACATAAAGTCAGGATCAGCGATGAAATAACAACTGCCCACGGATATGTACCGATACCGGGAATATTCACGGTAAACTGATGTGCAGGGTCAAAAAAGTTTACAACTGCAGAAGAGATACCATTTACCTGTGAGAAGGTACCGATACCAAACAGACCTGTACAAACACCGAAAAATGCAAAGATCTTTGCAAGCCACTTCCATTTCTCACCCATTCCCTTCTCAATATAATAGAAAGGACCGCCAAGTGCATGATTGTTCTCATCTATCACACGATACTTAATAGCCAAAAGACCTTCTGCATACTTGGTTGCCATTCCAAAAAAGGCTGCAACCTCCATCCAGAACAAGGCTCCCGGACCGCCTGCTGCAATTGCAGTAGCAACACCAACAATGTTGCCTGTACCTATGGTTGCTGACAATGCTGTACATAATGCGCCGAAAGAGGTTACCTCGCCTTCTCCGCTGTCCTCATTCTTAAACATCCATTTCAAAGCCAGAGGAAGTCTGCGTATCTGCAAAAATCCCAATCTGTACGTCAGCCAGAGGCCACCTGCCAAAATCAGCACGATCAGGGGGACACCCCACACAAGATCGTCAATCTTCGTTAACAGTTCATTCAACATTTCCAACATTTTCTTTTCATCCTTTCTGTCCTTTTGCCTGAGAGATTAGTGCATACCTGCACTTTGCACCTTCGGCACCCGTTTTCTTCATCGGGATTCTCCAGAGTCACATCCGTCCATAGTCCTCATTCACCATTGTGAAAACCTGAGAGTGTTACTCCTTCGGCAGCCTTTGCTTTTCCTACGAACTTCATCTGTGCATATTCAATTCGACAAAGAACACGTTACCATACTAAAGAACATGTGTCAAGGCACTTTCATGATTTATTTTGTGAAAGTGTCTTGACAAAAAAGATCCACCGCTTCTTTTCTCAAAAAACGGTGGATTTCTATACTGATTCTATTCTTTTACAGAAATATAACTAAAATAATTGGCTCCCTGTCTGATTACAAATTCTTCACTTAATTCGGCAGCATCTACAGGCTGATGTCCTCTGCCGCCAAAGCCATCCTTCCTATCCTCAGGCTTCTCCATTCCTTCAGGCGGCTCCATTCCCTCAGGCTTCTCCATTCCCTCAGGTCTCTCCATTCCCTCAGGCAGCTCCATTCCTTCAGGC
>CAYXQG010000289.1:0-1908 GCA_964467405.1 uncultured Acetatifactor sp.
CCGAAATTCCTGATGTGGGTATTCACACCGGAAGACTATCTCCCAGTTCTTCGATCTCCTCCGGAGTGCATATGCCTTGGGATGTCCGGACCTCTTCAGGAAAGTCCATGTCGAGATCGAGAAGCAGATCCCTGTGCTTCTTGCAGACGTTCTTGACGAACCACTCCTCTCCTCTGCCCATGGCCGCGATCGCGGCCATGGAATTGAGCACACTGTCGACCGAATCGCTGCGGCCGTGCTCGCGAAGAGCAGCTGCGATCTCGCACCTCATGATGAGGGACACGAACCTGATGAACTCCCTCCCGGTTATGGTGACGGGATCGCTCGTCCCGAATCTGCCGAACAGCGTCTTGTCCATGTCGAAGTTCTGCTCCACCAGCCTTCTTGCATCGTAGGACGACATCATCGTCTCCCATGTCATGCCCCTGCTGGTCAGCATGATGAACGTGCCGGCGCGGTTCTCCCTGAAGCTGAGGGCGTTCTTCCTCGTCTTGAAATCTAGCCTCCGGCCATCGGCCTTCGCATCGAAGTATCTGGCCGCCTTTCCGGCGATGCTCCTGAACCTCTCCATCGGGTCGGGGTCGTCCACGTCCCTCAGGCGCTCGGATATGTCCTCAATCATCAGGCGGAAGCTCTGGATCTCATCGGAGCGCTTCTTCGTGTCGAAGCAGACGAACGCCTTGACCTCGATTCCCTGACCGTGCGGGTCCGTATCGGATCCGCATTCATCCTCCAGCCTGACGAAATGCCAAGGCCTGCCGCCATCCGCCTGTCTGCCGACGCCCTCCACGAGACCGAGTCTCGTCTCCCAGACGTCGTAGGCGTGACCGTCGAAGATCATCGGCTTCATCAGAGGCTTCTTGAAGTCCGACAGCAGGGATTTGATCGCCTTGTCCATGATCTTCGCGGGGAAGACGTATCTGACGCCGCGGGATTCCAGATACCTTATGTTGGATCCCGATTCGTATCCTCTGTCCATCACGAAGACGAGGTCCTTGGGCCCGTATCTCAGAACCCGGTCCACGAAGCTCCTCATCGTAGCCGTGTCGGACATGGTTCCCGGATACATCTCGAACATCACCGGTACGCCCATCTCGTTCGATGCGAACGCCTTCTTCACCTGCGGAATGTCCTCGTCGTCCTTGTTGTTCTTCACATAGTCGGCGTATCCGTTGTCCTTGGCCCAGGTGCCGATGGTCGTCGAATCCCATGATACGACGTCCTTGCAGGCCCGGATCCTCAATCCGAAGAACGTATCCATGTTGTCCGTGCTGAGCCCGATGTCGTGGGTGAACTCAGACATCTCCTGCGATGAGTAGTCCCCCTTGAGGCAGTAGACCTCGCGGATCATACTGCGATCCAAAGTATCCTCGATGTCCATGAAGGAGCCTCTATGGACGCAGAGGGCCATCGCAGTGCCGAGGATCCCCTTCGATGCCTCCCCGAAGGCCGCCCACAGGTCGCGCCCCAGACGCGACCTGTGCTGGATCCAGTCGAGCAGATAGACGGAGCCGTACTCCTTGGTCTCGAGACCGTCGACGAGCTCCTTGATGCTCATCTCCTTGCGCACTTCGGCGATCTCATCCTTGGACCTGTACTTCCCGCGGGGTCTCTTGGGTTTCACCGTTCCGGTGGCCGGATCCCATATGCCCTCATAGGTCGTCCTGGTGGTTTTTCTGCCGTTCACCATCTCGGAAGTCGAGGTGTAGGCGTAGAATGTCCCGTTTCTCTCGCGGATCTCCCTCTTCAGCTCGTCTTTCTTCGGTCTGCCCATCGGAGATATACCCACAATTTGTATGTGGGTATTCATATATAAAAATGACCGGCCAGCATCAATTCGATTATAAAGTGGTCATCGAGTTTTTCGGGGTTTTGAGCTATTCAGAATACCCACATCAGGAATTTCGG
>CAYXQG010000290.1:0-1908 GCA_964467405.1 uncultured Acetatifactor sp.
CATTACAGACTTGGTCATATGACAAAATAATGAAGATTGGATATAAAACTTATGCAGCAATTCATTGTCGAACAGAATCAGGCAGGACAGCGTTTGGATAAATTCCTGCACAAATATCTTCCGAATGCCGGAACAGGATTTCTGTACAGGATGTTACGAAAAAAGAATATCACTTTAAACGGAAAAAAAGCGGAAGGGAACGAAATCCTCAAGCTGCAGGATGAGATCAGATGCTTTTTTTCTGATGAGACTTTTGCCAAATTTACAGGAAATACATCCGTCTCAGGTACTGTATCAGCTCCCATGACTGATGTATCCGAATACCAAAAGGCTTATAAAGCTTTGGGGGACATTTCTATATTATATGAAGATCAGGATGTTCTGATCTTAAACAAGCCTGTTGGCGTACTTACGCAGAAAGCCATGTCAGGAGATCTGAGTCTGAATGAATGGATGATCGGATATCTGTTACATACCCACAAGATCATACCAAAGGAGCTGGCTCTTTTTAAGCCCTCCGTATGCAACAGACTTGACCGAAATACCAGCGGTATCGTGCTTTGCGGTATTTCTCTGAAAGGAAGCCAGGTATTAAGTGAACTGATCCGTGACAGAAACCTCAAAAAATATTATCGTACCATCTGTAAAGGAACGTTGTCACAAAAGGCTGTTCTGGAGGGGGCACTGAAGAAGGATGCAAAAACCAATACCGTAACCATATCCGTGGATGGTTCAGAAATCAAAACAGCTTATGAGCCGCTTCAAATGCTTTCCAATCATCTGACTTACCTGGAGGTAGAGCTGATTACAGGAAAAACCCATCAGATACGTGCACATCTTGCAAGCATCGGACATCCCTTGGCCGGTGATGCGAAATATGGCAACAGATCATTGAATCAGCAGTTTTTCAAGCATTATCAACTGAAAAACCAGCTTTTACATGCATATCGTTTAGAGTTTCCTGATCTAACCAATAAACTGGATGCCCTAAGCAATCAGGTGATCATCGCACCTTTACCGAAAAAATTTCAGGAAATTTTGGAGGACTTATCCTAATGGCAACATGGAACTCAAGGGGACTGAGAGGTTCTACATTGGAGGATATGATCAATCGTACCAATGAAAAGTATGCGGAGAACGGACTTGCATTGATCCAGAAAATTCCCACCCCCATTACACCCATAAAAATGGATAAAGAAAGCAGGCATATTACACTGGCTTATTTTGAACAGAAGAGTACCGTTGACTATATTGGCGCAATACAGGGCATTCCGGTCTGCTTTGATGCCAAAGAATGTGCAACGGATACCTTTTCCCTGCAGAATATTCATGAGCATCAGGTAAATTTCATGGATGCTTTTGAAAAACAGGGAGGAATTTCTTTTTTTATCATATTTTATACACATAAAAATTTATTGTATTATTTACCCTTTAATAAGCTCTATAGCTTTTGGCAGAGAGCACAGGAGGGCGGCCGCAAAAGCTTTCGTTTCGAGGAATTAGAGGAGCAGTATATCCTTCCTAAAAAAAGCGGTAT
The DNA here is from genome assembly GCA_964467405.1 of uncultured Acetatifactor sp. GTDB lineage: Bacteria > Bacillota > Clostridia > Lachnospirales > Lachnospiraceae > Acetatifactor. Next base: position 1,538 of record CAYXQG010000290.1, read on the forward strand.
ACTGGTACCATATCTGGATATGATCAATCTGGATCTGGCCTCCCGCGAAGAAGATTAATGATTTTCAGTACTTGACAGTTTCTTTCAGAAAGCATATACTACAAGAAATGCTTCTTTGTGCTACTATGTTAGCACGTTACTTTATAAAAGTGTAAAGAACCTCCGACTCTGCATCTGCCGGAATGGTTTTATGTTTTAAGAAAGGACAATTATCGCATGAGTAAGAAACTGCTGCATACTCCCGAAGGAGTAAGAGATATTTACGGACAGGAATATGCGAAGAAATTATACATAGAAAATAAACTGCATGAAACAATCGTTTCCTACGGATATGAGGATATTCAGACCCCTACCTTTGAATTTTTTGATGT
>CAYXQG010000291.1:0-1904 GCA_964467405.1 uncultured Acetatifactor sp.
ATTATAACCTTCCTTCAGATTGACACCCAGTTCTGATGCAACTTCAGTTTTGAAACGATCCATAGCTGCCTTTGATTCAGGAACTTCCATTTTGTTAGACTTGCTATTCATGTTTTTTCCTCCTGCTTTTCTATTGTTTGTGTCCAAGATAAGCGTGCAGGCACTTATCTTGGACTTTTCGCCGTTTTAAGTGCTTGTCATCACTTATCTTGCTAATAGTATGGGCATTGAAGAAAGAATTATGTTGGTAAGTTTTTCTTGAAAACATTTGCAGTTTGAGAATTTATATGCTATAATCCTAAAATGACTGTGACTATGTACTTTTTTAAGGACATATTCTAATAGCGCCGACACAGGGGCGATGAAGGAGGAAATGTAACGATGAGTTTACAGGTAGAAAAATTAGAAAAAAACATGGCGAAGCTGACAATTGAAGTTTCAGCTGAGGAACTGGATAAAGCAATCGAAGGTGCATACCAGAAGAGCAAAAACCAGATCAGTATCCCGGGTTTCCGTAAGGGAAAGGCTCCTCGTAAGATGATTGAGCAGATGTACGGTAAGGAAGTATTTTATGAAGATGCAGCAAATGCATTGATTCCTGAGAGCTATGAGAAGGCATTGGATGAGTGCGAAGAAGAGATCGTTTCTTCACCTAAGGTAGAAGTGGTTCAGTTAGAGGCAGGAAAGCCTTTCATCTTTACTGCAGAAGTAGCATTAAAGCCGGAAGTAAAGCTTGGCAAGTACAAGGGCGTTAAGATCGACAAGATCGAAGTGGAAGTAACCGAGGAAGAAGTAGATGCAGAAATCGCACGTGAAAGAGAAAACAGTGCAAGAACCATTCCTGTTACTGACAGAGCAGTTCAGAACGGAGATATGACTGTTATTGATTTTGAAGGATTTGTTGACGGTGTTGCATTTGAAGGCGGCAAGGGTGAGGATTATCCTTTGACCATCGGTTCAGGCGCATTTATTCCCGGATTTGAAGAAGCACTGATCGGTGCAGAAATCGGTGTAGAGACTGATGTAAATGTTACCTTCCCTGAAGAATATCAGGCAGAAGATCTGGCAGGCAAGGCAGCAGTATTTAAGTGTACTGTTAAGGAAATCAAGGAGAAGGAACTTCCAGAGCTGGATGATGAATTCGCAAGTGAAGTATCTGAGTATGATACCTTTGCTGAGTATAAGGAAAATGTAAAGAAGGGTCTTGCTGACAAGAAGGCAGATGCTGCTAAGAGTGCTAAGGAAGAGGCTGCTATTGATGCAGTAATCGCAGATGCAGAAATGGATATTCCGGATGCTATGGTAGAAACACAGCAGAGACAGATGGTTGAGGAGTTCGCACAGAGAATCCAGTCCCAGGGTATTACCATGGAGCAGTATATGCAGTTTACAGGTTTAACAGCTCAGTCTATGTTAGATACTATTAAGCCTCAGGCATTAAAGAGAATCCAGACCCGTTTGGTATTAGAGGCTGTTGTAGCAGCTGAAAATATTGAAATTTCTGACGAAGAGTTCGATGCAGAGATCGCTAAGATGGCAGAAAGCTATCAGATGGAAGCAGACAAGGTAGTAGAGCTGTTAGGTGATTTCGGTAAGAAGCAGGTGAAAGAGGATCTTTGCATCAGCAAGGCAGCAGAATTTGTAGTAACAAATGCAAAGGAAACTAAGGCAAAAGCTGCTAAGGCAAAGAAGGAAGAAGCTGCTGAATAATTTAAGCAGTATAAGCCCAAAATAGTAAATATTGGATTTTATGAACAGAGGATTAAGTTTTTCTTAAATCCTCTGTTTATGATTGCAAAGCCGATATGCCTGTGATATTTTGAGAATAAAGATATTTGCCGGAGTATGGCAGGATTGGAGGAAATTATGAGTTTGGTACCTTATGTTATTGAACAGACAAGTAA
>CAYXQG010000292.1:0-1900 GCA_964467405.1 uncultured Acetatifactor sp.
TCTGTATGGGGAAGAATATGATTGGCTGTGGAAAGAAGGACATATCCGGCATATATCCACCCGCATAATCATTCACATGAAAATGCCGGATATGTCCTTCTTTCCACAGCCAATCATATTCTTCCCCATACAGAAGCTCCAGCTGTTGATGAAAAGCTGCCATTTTCGTATCAAAAATAAAATGAATATCCGGATAAACCTGGCGAAGCTCACACCAGTGCTTCATCGGATTTTCGCAATTGCAAACTACATTTTCGATCAACAGATCCAGATGATACCGGTTTGCTATATCATGCAGTCTTCCATAGGCATTTTTATTATTCTCAAAATATCGGTCCGAGGTAATACCGTCCCACAAATGCATAACGATCTTCTCTGCCTGTAATTTCTTTGCGATATTACAGTTGATCTCAAACAAAAGGTATGCCTCTTCCAAATCCTCTTTTGTACCCTTGCTGATACTCTCACCGATATGCTTCTCACAATGAACGACCGGTATACGAAGACACAGCTTCTGCAAAGTATTGACCAGCTCATCTGCCTCATCATACCAGGTATTGTACATCATAAACTCAAATCCGTCACAGGATAACTGCTTTGACAAAGTTTCCAGCAATCTGTAATTTCTGCCGTTTGGTCTGCCTATCAGAGCCCCTGTGGAACATAATATTTCCGCCATCTGTCCACTCTGCCTCCTAATCAGCCAAAAACTCCAGCACATTGCTTATAAAATCGTCCGCCTCTTCATAAAGTCCGTGACCGAGCCCCTTGTAGATAAGCAGCTTACAATCCCTGATTTTGTCTGCCAGCTCTTTAGAGGAAAAGGATCCTACAATTTTGTCACTGTCACCACCGATCACAAAGGTCGGACATTGGATCTTTTCCAATTCATCATATACATCATGCATCATACATGCCCTGGCCTGTATCAGAAATCTGCTGAAATCCTTCGGCTTTCCAATCTGTCCCACCAAAGGCAATACCCAATGATTCTTCTTCAAAAATTCCTCTGTATATGACTTTTTTGCCGTATCCAGCATAATATCCTTATAATCACATTCCTTGGCCATTTCAATCCATTCCGTTACAACCTTCCGGATTGTTTCATTCTGGCGGGACAGGGTAACTACCAATACCAGCTTTTCAACCAATTCCGGGTAATCGATCGCCAGACACTGTGCGATCATACCACCCTGGGATACTCCCATCACATAAGCCTTTGAAATGCCCAATGCCTTCATTGCCTCAGCCTGATCCCTGGCCATTTCTCGGATGGAATAGCCTTCCTCCATATTGTTTCTGCGGCTGAACATATAAATTCTGTAATCCTGTGCATATTTATGTCCGGCAAGTGCAACCCAAAATGCAGTTCCCTTGATCCTTCTAAGACTGTCTCCTAATCCGGGCAGCATAATAAAAACCTTGCTCCCGCTGCCAAAGGCAATATAATCCATGTCCGTATTGCCTACCTGTACCGTTCCGTTCTCTGCATTGTATAACATATGACCACCCTTTTCTTTTTTTCACAGTATAACATATCCCTTTTAAAATGTCCCTAAAAAAATGAAAAGGTTGATTCCTTTATCTCCTCGTGAGTCCCCTGTTGGATCACTGCACCCTCATGGAATACGGCAATCTGATCAAATTTGCTATAAATCTCGGCTTCCGCAATGGGATCCAGTGCTGCCGTCAGCTCATCCAAAATAAGGAATGCGCCATTTTTATACAATGCTCTTGCCAACATCAGACGCTGCGTCTGACCACCGGAAATCAATATACCATCTGAAAATACATTTCTTCCCACATGCGTTTGCAGACCGTTTGGCAAAGGAGCAATATTTCAGTTGTAAAGGCTCCGTCCTCGCGGCATCGCCATGAACCATCCGGACTAATTATACAT
>CAYXQG010000293.1:0-1896 GCA_964467405.1 uncultured Acetatifactor sp.
AGCTATTGCAGCTTTTTGCAATAAGGAGTTCAAGTCCGAAATGAAATATCTTGGCAAACCCCGGCCAGAGCGTTATCCAACATTGATTTCTGGAGCGTCGCAGCTTCCGCAGGTATTCCAAAATAGGAAAACCGTTTTTATCGTCCGTGACTATGAGGCTTTCCGAAAATTCTGCAATCTATCCGGAAAGTCAGAGAATTACTTTGAATATCTGGATACAACTGCTGAAAAAGCAACGGGAGAAAAGCCAGCCTGCTACTCCGTATTTGCGGCAAAGGGGTTGGAATTTTCGACTGTTTGTGTATATCCTGAGAGGATGACAACGAACCAGAAGGTTGTTTCCTGTACGCGTGCAACGGAGGTGCTGTACTACTATGCCGTATGATTTCAGCACATTAAATCTCCGTTCTCCCCGCCAGAAGATTTCTCAGCTCCTTCGCCCGGAGCTTGAACACATTCGGCAGCAGCTTCGAGCAAAGCAGCTGCCATCTTCGGAAGAAATCAATCAGGCATCGCACGACTTGAATCTGTATATGCAGGCAATCGAGGGCGAGAAACGAATCCGTGACTATTATTCGAGGTCAAGCGAACCATCGGAATATATTACGTTTACATTTCCTGAATGTGGAAACCTTCTCTTTGGTTGTGCAGTCAACAAAGCCTCGCATGCCTGTTATACTATTTCTGGCATCTGGAACATAGAGGACAAGGTGTCTTATAAAAAGCTTCTGAATTTCCTCTGTGAAAATACCGAGATTGCAGAATTAAAAATCCTGACTGTTTCACACGATGAGCAGATGCAGTGGGAAAAACTTTGCCCGAAAAATGAAAAAATAAGTTTTTACGTTTTGGAGAACGAAGATGGAACGTCATGAACTATTTCCAGATTTGGAAAAGCAGATTTCGGATATCCTCGATCAGCTTAACAGACAGGAACCGTTGTCAGAAGCAGTCTGTAAACAGGTTTTGGATGGTTTTGAAAGAATCAAAGAATATCAAACCGATCCATACCCAGAATCAAAAAAGGAAAAGGAGCTTACTATGGATGTGAAAATCGATGAGCTTATCCGCAGTTTTCACGAAACAGCGGATGACTCGAAACAGCAGCTTCAAAGCATCCTCACTCTGATCTCAGAAGGAAGAGTGCCGGATGCTCCTGCAATGGGCCAGATCAACGCAACGGTGGATAAACTGCGGGAGCAGTATGCAAACGTTTGTCAGGCCGCAGCGCACAGCATTCCGGCAGAGGAACTGCCTCAGGAAGGCAGCCCGGCCGATGCCTATGTGGAGGCTGTAAAGAACAGCAAATTCCTCGAATACCGCAAGCAGCTGGACGAAATGCGCAAAACATTGGAGAAATTTGTATCGGTGCAGGCTCACGCTCAAATATTTGCTGATGCCTTGGCTTCTTACCAGCAGGAAGCTCAGGAGTTGATGCAGAGCATCGATACGCTTTCTCCTGTTCAAGGAGAGACGGTTGCGTCCTTTAAGGAAAAGACTGCCGGGCCTGCCGCTTTTTTAAGCGCGCTGGAGTGCACAAACCTTTATACCGACAAAGGAATGGCGCTTCTTAAAGATATTGCAGAAAATTACTATACGCAAAATATTTCATATGGACTTTCCGGACATCAGTATTTCTTGCCCGAGTCTGCGGAAACCAGTCCTGCACCGAAAGAGCCTGCCCTTGTAACTGTGCCTGTTGCAAAGACTGTCGAAACTGAGGAAACGATGAAAACCACGGCTTCTGACGTGTCCGCTCCTGAAGTAGCTGCAGAAGCTGTGACACCGGAAACAGTGGCTATTTCGCAGGGAAAAGACGCAGATGATTCCGAGGCCGAACGGTGGCATAAGTTTGGGATTGATGAACCACAGGCATATTTGTACCCTGTGTCGGAC
>CAYXQG010000294.1:0-1893 GCA_964467405.1 uncultured Acetatifactor sp.
GGTCATAAGAAGCTGATTATGCTTCTGTTCCTTACCGGGAATAGGATTGATCGGGAAATCACCGATTTCCAACTGTGTACAGTCTGCAGTCAGACCTGTATGGATTCTTGCAGACACTCTGGGGCCTAAATCACGGCCAATGGCTGTTGCACCTACCAGGAAAATTTCAGGCTTGAACTCGTTGATCACAGATGCAAGAGCATGAGCATAAGGCTCAGTTCTGTACTCTTTCAATTCAGGATCATCTACTACGATAACCTTATCAGCACCGTATGCAGCTAATTCATCAGCCAAACCCTTAACGTCACTACCAACTAATACAGCAGTTACTTCTGTATCCAAATCTTTTGCAAGGTCTTTGCCCTTACCGATCAATTCAAATGCAATGCTGTTGATGCAATTGTCTACCTGCTGAGCGAAGACATATACACCCTTATATTCTGCTAAGTTCATGATTATTCCTCCATTTTATACGCATGTGCTTAGATCACGTGCTTTTCTTTCAACTTACCTACAATGTAATCAACAGATTCAGTAGGATCTAAGTTAACAACTTCGCCTGCACCCTTTCTTACCTTGTCGGATGCCTTTGCAATCTGGGTAGGTGAACCCTTCAGACCTAAGTTGGAATCCTCTACGTCTACAAGGTTTGCTCTGCCCCATACAGTGATCTCTGCATCATATGCATCAAAGATTCCGCCCGGAGTCATGTAACGAGGCTCGTTCATTTCGCCAAGTGCTGTGATCAGACAAGGCATCTTAGCCTTCAGTACATGATATCTGTCATCATACTGACGCTGAACGATAACACTGTCACCCTCTACCTTGATATCCTGTGCATAAGAAATAACAGGAATATTTAAATGCTCTGAAATCTGAGGACCAACCTGTGCGGTATCTCCATCGATTGCCTGACGGCCGGTAATAATCAAATCATATTCTAAGTTACGGATAGCACCTGCAAGTGTCTGACTGGTTGCCCAGGTATCAGCACCGCCAAGTACTCTGTCTGTAACAAGGATTGCTTTATCAGCACCCATTGCCAATGCTTCGCGCAATACATCCTCTGCCTTAGGAAGACCCATGGTAACAACAGTAATCTCTGCACCGTACTGGTCTTTTAATCTAAGTGCTGCTTCCAAACCTGCTTTATCATCAGGATTCATGATAGACATCATAGCTGCTCTATCCAGAGTACCATCAGCGTTGAATTTAACGCCACCCTTTGTATCAGGTACCTGCTTAACACAAACAACGATCTTCATTGTATTTCTCTCCTTATATTGTTTAATTGTTCTATATTTTCCTGCAATGCGGCCTTCTAATGATCAGTCCGTCTTATTTAATGACATTTGCAGAGATAACCATACGCTGTACTTCACTGGTACCTTCGTAAATCTCGGTAATCTTTGCATCACGCATCATACGCTCTACATCATATTCTCTGGTATAACCATATCCGCCATGTAACTGAACAGCCTTAGTAGTAACCTCCATAGCTACTTCTGCAGCATATAACTTCGCCATAGCAGCTTCCAAAGAGTATGTCTTCTGGGTAGCCTTTGCCATTGCAGCCTTGTATACTAACATCTTAGCAGCCTCAACCTTGGTAGCCATATCTGCAATCTGGAACTGTGTATTCTGGAATGCGGAAATAGAACGGCCAAACTGCTTTCTTTCCTGAACATAAGCGATGGTGGATTCCAAAGCACCTTCTGCAATACCAAGTGCCTGTGCAGCGATACCAATACGTCCGCCGTCAAGAGTATGCATTGCAATACCAAATCCCTTGCCCAAAGCACCTAATAAGTTTTCCTTCGGGATACGGCAGTCAGTAAAGATCAATTCATAGGTAGATGAACCACGGATACCCATCTTCTTTTCCTTTGTACC
>CAYXQG010000295.1:0-1891 GCA_964467405.1 uncultured Acetatifactor sp.
CATAACAGCTATATTACCATATGCTGCTGCACGATAAATAGCTCGCAGCTGAGTCTTAAATACCTCCTTGTGCCTTCGGCTGACACGAATCCCCCTGCAGCCCAGTGCCGGATTTTTTTCCTGCTCCTGATCCAAATAAGCAGCCTGCTTATCGGAGCCCATATCCAATGTACGGATGACTACTCTTCTTCCCGACATTTTTTGAGCTGCCGACCTGTATACAGCAAACAGCTCCTCCTCCTTCGGATAGGAAGTTTTCTCCAGATACATAAATTCACTTCTGAAAAGTCCTATTCCGGCAGCATCATTTTCCAAAACTGCATCTATATCTGCCAAGCTGTCAATATTCGCATATACCTTTACTTCCCGTCCGTCCTTCGTCACATCCGCCATTCCTTTAAGTTGTCTCAGAAGTTCTTTTTGATAGTTTTCTGTCTCCTGTTCTGCCCTATACTCCTCCAGGATACCGGCATCCGGCTGTATAAGAAGTATCCCTTTTTGGGCATCCGCAACAGCCGGTTTTCCATCCCAGCATGTGTGGATATCTACCCCGGTCAATACCGGGATTCCCCTGTTTGCAGCAAGAATTGCCACATGGGAATATGTCGAAAGATCCTTAAAAACAAATGCAGCTATGTTCCTTTTGTCCAATTGCATAAATTCCCCTGGTGTCAGATCATCCGCTGCCGGGATCACCTGTTTGCAAGAGTCTTTCTCCCCATTCTCATGCAGTACCTCCGAAGAAAAAAACTCTTCTTTACCCGAAAGCGCTCTGATCAGATATCCTGCTGCATCCTTCACATCCACAGCTCTTGCCCGCCAGGTCTCATCCTCCGCCCCTTCCAGCATGGCCACATACCTCTCTGCTGCAGCCATTAGTGCTGTTTCCGCATTAATGCTCTCTTTGCGGATCATATCATGCACCAGCCCGTTATATTCCGTATCCTGCAGCAATAGGGCATGCATGTCAAAAATCATGGCATCTGCACTTCCAACCTCTTCCAGTGCTTTTTCATATAAAGTGCCAAGCTGACTGACAGCCCTTTGCTTTGCTGTCTCATACCTGTTTATTTCCGCCTCCGGGTCAGATACCTTTCTGCGCTCCGTAACCATATGCTGTTGTTTCAGAACCCTGATCTCTCCGATCCCGATTCCTTCACAAACTATTCTTCCGCTGTATTGTTCCATAGATTTCCCTTCAACACAAATCATTTCCTGCAATTGTATATTATTACGTTCTATTCCTATTCATAGTATACCATTGAAACAGACAAAAATAAAGTCCGGAGCACGAAGCTCCGGACCTGAATCCTTTACCTGTATGGAAAAGCTAATTATCTCTGTACACGACCTGAAGCATCGCCGCCTGCAAGAGTTTCAACTTCTTTTCTGGATACTAAGTTGAAATCGCCGGGGATTGTATGCTTTAATGCAGATGCAGCTACACCATATTCAAGAGCAGCCTTGAAATCCTTGCCGTCGAGCATACCGCAGATAACACCGCCTGCGAAGGAGTCTCCGCCACCTACACGGTCAACGATAGGATGGATAGAGTACTCTTTTGAATGATAGAATTCCTTGGTATCTCTGGAGTAGATACATGCTGACCAACCGTTATCAGATGCAGAACGGCTTACACGCAATGAAGATACACAATATTCGAAGTTAAACTTCTCTACCATCTGCTCGAAGATAGACTTGTAACCTGCAAGCTCTAATTCGCCGCTGGTAACATCAGTTTCGCCGGGCTTGAAGCCAAGTACTAATTCAGCATCTTCTTCGTTTCCGATACATACATCAACATACTGCATTAAGTTAGTCATAACCTTCTGTGCTTTTTCAGAAGACCATAATTTCTTACGGAAGTTTAAGTCTACAGAAACCTTAACGC
>CAYXQG010000296.1:0-1881 GCA_964467405.1 uncultured Acetatifactor sp.
CCACAATACAAAGTATCTGACCTTTCTTTACACTATCTCCGATGGTTACATAAGGATCTGTATTTTCGGCAGGCGCAGTATAGAACACGCCGACAATCGGAGATTTCACGCTGATATAATCCCTGTTTTCCGCAGCGGACCGTACGTCGGAAACTGATTCGGGAATAGAATATACATTTTCTTTTATCTGAACCGCCGCAGGCCGTTCCAGGCGGATCTTGCTGTTTGCCTCTGTGATCTCGAGTCCGGTCAGCCCAAGTTCTTTCATCAGCTTGGCATATTTACGGATATCTGTATCTTTCATCGGATTACACCTTTCTGAATGCAAGACAAGCATTGTGACCGCCAAATCCAAGAGAGTTGGAAAGTGCCAATGTAATATCTGCTTTCACGGCAACATTCGGAACATAATTCAGATCACAATTTTCATCCTGCTCATTTAAATTGATCGTAGGAGGGATAATACCCTCATTCAGTGCAAGAAGACAGACCATTGCTTCGATAGCTCCTGCTGCGCCGAGCATATGTCCGGTCATAGACTTCGTGGAGCTTACATATGCCTTCTTTGCGTTCTCTTCTCCAAGAGCCTTCTTAATGGCAACCGTTTCGACCACGTCATTCATCGGAGTTCCCGTGCCATGCGCATTGACATAAACGATATCGTTATCCGTATAGCCCGCTTCCTTCATAGCGTCCGTCATCGCCTGTGTACCGCCGCGTGCATCGGGATGCGGTGCGGTAATGTGATATGCGTCGCAGGTAGAACCATAGCCGCATACTTCGCCGTATATTTTCGCTCCGCGAGCCTTTGCATGCTCGTATTCTTCAAGAACCAAGGCAACAGCACCTTCACCAATTACAAATCCTCCTCTGCGCTTATCAAAAGGCAGGGATGCTTCGTCCGGATTTTCGGAAGTTGAGAGTGCCTGCATATTGACAAATCCTGCAATCGCAGACGGAACAATCGCAGCTTCTGCACCACCGGTAATCACTGCATCGGCATAACCGTGACGAATCATACGCACAGCTTCTCCTATAGCATTGGAGCCGGAAGCACAAGCCGTAACGGAAGGCTGTGCCGAACCACGGCAATTGTGACGGATAGCGATTGTACCGGCTGCCATGTTGGCGATCATCATCGGCACAAATAAAGGCGATACACGCCGAGGCCCTTTTTCGAGCAGCTTTGTGTGCTCAGTTTCAAAAGTACCAATACCGCCGATTCCTGTACCAAACTGAACTGCAAACCGTTCCGGTTCTACCTTTCCATCGATTCCGCTTTCAGATACCGCCTGCTGAGCTGCCGCAACAGCAAACTGTGTGTAACGGTCAGCACGAAGTACATCATTTACCTCCAGGTATTCTTTAGGATCGAAGCCCTTGACTTCTGCTCCCAATTTTGCTTTAAATTTTTCCGTATCAAAAAGTGTAATAGGGGCAATACCGTTTTTGCCGTTTTTTATGCCGTTCCATGTATCGGCAACATTGTTGCCCAAGGGGGTAATTGCACCAATACCGGTGACAACAACTTGTCTGTTTTCACTCATAATTTTCTCCTTACATAGCGATGCCGCCGTCAACACGAAGCACTTCGCCAGTTACATATTTTGCAGTTGCAAGATATGCTACTGCATCCGCCACGTCCTCTGCTTCACCCATCCTACCGAGGGGGATCCTGTCCAAAAGCGGATTGTCTGTCTGATTTTCTGTCATATCCGTTGCAATAAATCCGGGAGCCACCGCATTACAACGGATACCTTTCGTAGCCAGCTCTTTTGCAACAGACTTGGTAAGACCGATCAGACCTGCTTTGGATGCGGAATAATTACACTGACCCGCATTACCCATCATTCCTGCCACTGAGGTAATATTGATAATGCA
>CAYXQG010000297.1:0-1880 GCA_964467405.1 uncultured Acetatifactor sp.
TCAAGACATCGCCCTTTCACGGCGGTAACACGAGTTCGATTCTCGTACGGGTCATTTTTATAATTGAACATGGCGTGATAGCCAAGTGGTAAGGCCCCGGTCTGCAACACCGTTATCGCCGGTTCAAATCCGGCTCACGCCTCTGAAAAGATTCTGAAACATTGTTTCAGAATCTTTTTTTGTTTTATGGAAAGTGATTCATATCTGAAAGTCATTCCTTCTTCATACAACGAAAGAAGTATAAGGCCATATACCATACTGTTTGCTATATACAACATGCATTTTTGGATATAGATAATGGAGTTTTAATTGTATTTTGGTTAAGTATATTCTATAATATCTATATACATGCAGGCATGGTTCGGCTGCCAAAAGAGGATTCGTCCCAAGGCGGCTGTGTGCAGATGGGAGGTAGGTATGTCGTATAAGATTTTAAAAATGGATCCTTATTTGAAAGAGTACGAGCAGGATATCAATTTGAGAATGGACAACTACAAAAGAAAAAGAAAAGAATTATTGGGGGATTCACAAAGCATTGTAGATTTTGCCAATGGATATCAATATTTTGGTTTTCATCGCACGAAAAAAGGCTGGGTATATCGTGAATGGGCACCGGCAGCGGATGAAATGTATCTGACAGGTGATTTTAATCAATGGGATATTAAGGCATGCCCGATGAAGAAGCTGGGAAATGGTATATTTGAAGTAGAATTGTCTGGACGAAACGCATTGATCCCGGGACAGAAGGTACAGGCAATTGTGATCCATGAAGGTCAGCTGCTTCGGAGGATTCCGTTATATGCGACCAGGGTAGTACAGGATCCTGTTAATTATACCTGGTGTGCGGAATTGGAAGAAACACTGGCACCTTTTGCATGGACCGATACGAAGTTTAAACAGCCTCGTACGCCTATTATTTATGAATGTCATATCGGTATGGCTCAGGATAAATGTGAAGTGGGAACTTATAAGGAGTTTCGGGAAAATATTTTGCCAAGGATCAAGGAATTAGGTTATAATACGATCCAAATTATGGCAATCATGGAGCATCCCTACTATGGTTCCTTTGGTTATCAGGTTTCCAATTTTTATGCAGCTTCTTCCCGTTATGGAGAAAGTGTGGAGTTAAAGAAGCTGATCGATAAGGCACATGATATGGGTATTGCTGTACTTTTGGATGTTGTGCATTCTCATGCAGTGAAAAATACCAATGAAGGCTTGAATGAGTTTGATGGTACGGAGTACCAGTTTTTTCATACAGGAGAAAAAGGTAATCACAGCGCATGGGGAACCAAGCTGTTTCATTACGGCAAAAATGAAGTGCTGCATTTCCTGCTATCAAATCTGAAGTATTGGATGGAGGTATTTCATTTTGACGGCTTCCGCTTTGACGGAGTGACCTCCATGCTTTATTGGGATCATGGGCTTGGCTCTGCTTTTAGCAATTATGATATGTATTTTTCCATGAATACAGACACAGAAGCGGTTACCTATCTGCAACTGGCCAATGAGCTGATCCATGCGATCAATCCGAAGGCAATTACGATTGCAGAGGATATGTCCGGTATGCCGGGCATGTGTATTAAGATTGAGGATGGAGGAATCGGGTTTGATTACCGCCTGTCCATGGGAGTTCCGGATCTGTGGATCAAAACTCTGAAGGAATGCACGGATGAAAACTGGGATATTGGAAAGATATGGTATGAATTGACAAGTCGCAGACCGTTTGAAAAAAATGTGGGGTATGTAGAATCCCACGATCAGGCGTTGGTGGGAGACAAAACTCTGATGTTCCGATTATGTGATGCAGAAATGTATTCACATATGGATAAGAACAGTGAAAGCCTTGTTATAGACAGGGGAATTGCATTACATAAGAT
>CAYXQG010000298.1:0-1871 GCA_964467405.1 uncultured Acetatifactor sp.
GCCCGGAGGTCTGCCCCTACGGTATTTGATTTTCGTTTATGGGAGATGGGTCTCCGCAACATAGTTTTCAATCATTCAATTTTATTTCAAACGAATTTGCAATGTCAAATGCATCATTTATATCAAAATCGTTTGCCTTATGAAGAACCAGCATTTTACCCGATTCAAACCACTTCATCATAACGGTTTGCTCAGACGGCTCTTTGTAAACAAATGTCCAAATACCGTCATTTTGTGTTATGTCGCTTGCGGTTTTGGCGGCATTTCCCTTATAATCTTCAAATTCCGAGGAGCTCATATCATTAACCCGTATAAGTACAGACCAATCAGATTTATCTTCATTTCCGTCGGCATATAGCAATATCGGCGGCTCTTCATCCGACGATACGGCATAGTAACCTTCCGGATAATCGTAGCTTACGGTGTAACCCAACTGTGAATATGTATGCTTTGCGGTTTGCGCTTTCACATCACCGCAGGAGCTCAACAACAACACCGACAGCAATAATGCAAACGCCGATAGCCTTTTCATCTTATCTCACCCTTTCTGCTTTGCACCGCCGATTTGCGAAATTCGGCAGGGGTAGTTTTCGTTATTTCTTTAAAAATCCGTGTGAAATGCTGAACGGTCTTGAAGCCCACCATTGTCGCAACGTCCTTTATCGGCACATCGGTAAACGCAAGCTCCTTTTTGGCGACGGTTATTCTGTAATTCATCAGATATTCGATTGCGGTAAGTCCGAACTGCTCTCTCATAAGCACCGTCAGCGTGGTGTGGTTAATGCCGGCACTTGACGAAATATCCTTGAGGGTCAAATTCTCACTGTAATGCCCCTCGATATAAAGCACCGCATCGCGGAGCTTTGGATTTTTTACAACACACAAATTATCCTCTGCCGGGTATTCAAAGCCGTAAGCGATAAGACCGTATATTCGCTCCAGCGTTATAATTATCTCCATAAAATACGAACGCCCTCTGCAAGACCAATACCAATCACGCTGATTTAAAAGCTCGTTTCGCATACATTCCGCGGCGTGTTCGATTTTTTCGATTTGAGTATCAACAATCGGTATTAAGTATGCTTTTTCGATAAACGGTTTCAACATAAACATATCGTGAGTGGCGGCAATGTCCTCATAATTTTGCGAACGCAGGCGCTCGAAGGTCATATTTATATTTAAAAATTTCGGATGAAAATATATGAGAGTATACTGAGCCTTGCATTTAGAGGTAAATTCGGGGTTTTCGGTTTCGTCAAAACACAAAAAGGAGGGTGCGGTAGCGGTTGTTTTTTTACCACCAATCGTGAAAGAAAGCCTTCCTTTTGCTAAAATAACAAGCAAAAAGCATTTGTCTTTTATATCGATTTGTGAGAGGTCGCCGTTTCTTTGGCACTCGACGAATGCCACCTTGCCCTCGTTATATTTTCGTCCGACCGTTATATGTTCCAAACCGTTACTCCTTTTCGGCAAATTCGTTTGATTTGCAACCAACGAACTTTACTCTCGATTTTACGACCTCAACCTTGTCTGTTTTCAAATCATCAAATTCATTTTTGAAGGCAATAAAAGAGCTTGCTTCAATTCGGTTATCGGAAAGCGTGACATTTTTGCATTTGGTCAGTGCAGCCGAAGTTATCGTGCAATTTTCAAATGTAACATTTTCGGCTTTTTCAAGCATTTTACTGCTCGTCAAATTTTCAATAGCTTTTTCGAGAATTGCTATTCTCGCTTCAAGTGATTTTATGTATTCTTCGTTTGTCATAAAAACGCACCTTTCTTTAAAATCATTTTATGCTTGTGTCAAATCAGGAACAAGTTAACCATTGGCTCCCTCTGACGAGGGAGCTGTCAGCGAAGCTGACTGAGGG
>CAYXQG010000299.1:0-1864 GCA_964467405.1 uncultured Acetatifactor sp.
TTTATATACTGCTCTATGATGATCTCCTCATCATAGCAGAAGGACTTTTCCTTTGCAGTCTCATAGTCCTCTTCTTTTTCTACAATATAGGTGCCTACACTGGATCCGCCGTTACAGCATTTCACTACCAACGGAAATGGTACTGTTTTCGGATCCTCCTCTCCCTTTTTCAAACGGATGCCCTGAGGTGTGGGAATACCGTTTTGTCTGAACAATTCTTTGGAAATTCCCTTATCCATCGCAATTGCACTGCTTAAATGATCCGTTCCCGTATAGCGAATGCCCATCAGATCAAAGCATGCCTGGATCTTGCCGTTTTCACCCTCTGCACCATGCAGCGCCATAAATACCACATCCGCCTGTTGGCAAAGTGCGATCACATTGGGGCCAAAGAAATTCTTCTTATAATCGGGACGCATTGCAAGGATCTGTGCAATATCCGTTCTTTCTTCGCTAACGCCCTTTCTGTCTGCTGCCCAGTCCCGATCTTCTGTAAATATATCTTCTGTGATCTCTCCCTGATATCCCAAAAATACATCTATTAAGATTACCTGGTGACCATTTTCTTTCAAAGCCTTATAGATACCTGTTCCTGAGGACAATGACACATCTCTTTCTGTGCTGATGCCTCCTGCCAATACAACTATTTTCATCTCAAACCTCCGGTTTTTCTGTATTCCAAAATCTGCGACTGCTCGCTTATATTTATTACCAGTATATAGCGTTTCCCTTAGAATTTCCATAATAAATTGTCTGACATCGCTATAATCCGCATTTTTTACGGGCAAATATCCTGCAACAGCATTTTTTGCAAAGAGGAATGTCAAAGAGCAGCTGCAATGCAGCTGCTCAGAATATAACTCTACGGAAGCAGTCCTTCCGGATTGATCACCTGTCCGTCCTTTTCCATGGAAAAGTATAGATTACAGCCTTCTGTTACATAATATTTCGTAGGCTGTGCTACTGTGGCAATGGTTGCTCCTGCTTCCACATGATCTCCGACATTCACATACATGTTTCCTAACTGCCCATAGGTGACATGATAGCCGCTTCCCAGATCCAATACCATTGCCTGTCCCAGTTCTTCATTGCTGTAGATGTTTATCACTTCTCCATCTGCACAGGCCAGCACCGAGCTTCCCTCCTCCGCCTGATAGATGACTGCCGGGTTATATTTGTATTGATCCAGGGTTGCAAAATATACTGTATTATCCATGTTAAAGTGCATCAGCACCTGACCGTCCACGGGTACTGCAAGTCCTTCTTCCTCGGTGAATAAATGGGATCTTTCAGGAACCTCTTCCTCTGTCACCTCTGTCAGCCCCGGTATTTCCACCAATCCGGAATCCACTGCAGTTACGGGCGCATCATCGATCACGCTGTCCTCTCTTGGCATATAATCCAGCTCCTCATCCAAAACCACCTTCTTCTCCCTTGCCGAAGGAGTTACTGAAGCCGTTTTATCTCCCGTCTTCTGCGGATCTGAAAAGACTGTCTCTTTCCCCGGGATGTCGAGATCTTTTACATCCTTATCCACATTCTGTGCCAGCTCCTGATACTTATTTTCCACATTGTTATCAAGTTCTGACAGATCCAGGGAATATCCCTGATCCTGTTCCTTCTTGCTTGCTTCCTTCAGATAAATGCCTGTCATGGTAAGCGCTGCCATTACAAAAGCTGATGATACCAGCATAATGGCCCTTTCCCTTCTGACTGACTTTTTTCTGCTGTTATTCTTAATACGATGATTCATATGCTGTTCCACTCCTTTTTATCCTACCTTTGTTTCTGATAATATTCTTTCCAGCGGAACATACTTTATACATTAAAAAAACACCATTCTTTTGACGATGTATGCTAATAG
>CAYXQG010000300.1:0-1832 GCA_964467405.1 uncultured Acetatifactor sp.
CTCGTGGTAGAAGCCGTAAATCTGGGCGGCATAGCAGATGATGGAACGGAAATTGTCCAGATAGTTGTTGAACTCACGCTGCAGGTCGGTGGTGGCTGCCACCTCTTCCTTTGTCCATACATGGCCGGTGCTCATCAGCAGCATGATCTTTTCCTGATTCTTCAACTCTTTTTCCGCCTTTTCCGTATAGGCCAATATCATCCCAGCAAGCACGGGGTCGTTCTGTGCCCTCATGCCCGCAATGGATGACATACATAAACACACCATGAAAAACAATCTGATATTCATACCTTAAAATCTTAATCCTACAACTAATCTATTACTTGGGATGCTCTGCGCCATCTGCCCAATGCCTGCCGTGCGACTTCCCCGTAGTCCCGGTCAATCATTCCTGCCGTCACACTGTTCCATACGTCAGTCAGGGTATAGTAGCGTATGCTGAGATAGAGGCTGTGAAGCTTGCGGGAGAACGCTGACAATTTATCATTGAGTGCCCACAGGGTCTTGCTCCGTTCGGCACCGGTCAGCATATTTTCCTTGCCTCCCTTGGCGACCGCATCATTGAGCAGGTTGAACACGCTGACAAGCTCGGTGGCGGTTTCCATATAGAGGTTGTTCATTGACATAGTAGCCACGATTCCCTGCGGATTTTTGCTGACCGCCTTGTGTAGTTTGCCGAGTGTAATGAAAATCTTCACACCATCATCATAGAGGTGTGTGCAGGCTTTGAGGGAGGATGCGTAACCGCTGGCCGTCTTCAGATAACTGTTGTACTTCGACTCCCATTCGTGCATTTTCGTAAACTCCGCAGCCATCGCATTTTGTAGCATGGCTGTCTGGCTTTGTCCCTTTATCTGCTTCTCAATCTCACCGTTGATCAGTTCGTTGCCTTCTGCCAGTGCCATCCATTCCAATGGATTGGATGCAGTCAGTTGTGCCTTCGTCTGGACGGAGCCGAGAAGACAGAACATGAACAGGAGGATGGCTTTATCTATTCGTAATCTCATATATACCTTTATTTCGTTTGCTTTCTTCCGCCAGCTGACGGATAACTTGTACAATGGTTTCACGTTGCGGTATGCCAATCATGTCCAGCCGGGGCGTACTTCTGTCCATGGACAGGACGGTAATGGTCTTCACTCCAAGCAACTGCTGCATGAAGCTCTGGCATTCCACAAAGTCCACGATACGGTACATTTCCATATAGTTCACGCTCCGTCTGAAAACACCATGCTCACATACAATCTGTTCTGTACCGATTCGGTAGATGATACGCCTCAGATAGATGAAACGGTACACCAAACAGAGGGAAAGAAAGAGTGAGAGGGTTGCCGTCAATTTTCCGAGGGGGAATCCGGGGATTCCTCCGAGAATGAATGACAATACAAACAGGGCGGACAGCGGCAGCTGGTCTATCAGGTATTGTCTCATACAGGGGCGTAGGGTGATGGTTTGATGACTATTCATTGATTGCATACGTCTATCTGTGTGAAGATTGTTTCTGAAGTTTTGCTTGCTCCCTTTCTGCCTTTTGCTCCGCCATAAACTCGCCATAGTCAAAATTGTCATCTTCTCCCTGGCTGATTAGTTCCGCTGACTTGTGGTTGAGCAGGGCATCGTTCCAGTCTTTGTAGCACCCTAACGGGTGATAGGTCTGGACATTTTCGGAACGGAAACCCATTCGGGAGGCAATTCCCTTGAAATGACTGATGAACTGCTTTCTTGCAGCATCTTTATCGAAGCCAAGTTAATGGCGGGCGTTGGGTGTGACCGCAAGCGTTCCCCGTATCTGCCTTTCGGTCGGTGTACCGCCGGTGGAGATATAGATACAC
>CAYXQG010000301.1:0-1831 GCA_964467405.1 uncultured Acetatifactor sp.
CCTCCTTACTGCACCGACTTGCCTGCATGGAAATATTCATAAATCCCTTCCGCAACGTTGTACGGGATTTCAGGCACTGCCGCCAGTTCCTCCACCTGAGCCGTGCGGATCTCCTCCATAGACTGAAAATGCCTCATCAGTGCCTTTCGTCTGGTAGGTCCAACACCCGGAATATCATCCAGTGCAGACTTTACCTGATCCTTACTTCGCAGGGATCGATGGTATTCAATTGCAAACCGGTGGGCTTCATCCTGAATACGTGTGATCAGCTTAAAGCCTTCCGAGCGGGTATCAATGGGCAGCTCTACATTATTAAAATACAGGCCTCTTGTCCTGTGATTGTCATCCTTGACCATACCGCAGACCGGAATATCCAGATGCAGCTCCTCTAATACAGAAAGTGCAATATTAACCTGTCCCCGTCCGCCGTCCATCAGTATCAGATCCGGGAATCTGGTAAAGCTTCCGTAAATATGCTCCTGCGGTTCTGCCATTTGCTTTCCTTCCTCTAAACCATGTTGGAATCTTCTGGTCAGCACCTCTCTCATGCAGGCATAATCGTCCGGTCCGGATACCGTACGGATCCTGAATTTTCGATAATCGCTTTTCTTTGGCTTTCCCTTTTCGTAGACCACCATGGAGCCTACATTTTCAAAGCCGCTGATATTGGAGATATCATAAGCTTCCATACGGTCCACCTGATCTAACTCAAGCAATTCTGCAATTTCCCTGACTGCTCCTATGGTACGTCCTTCCTCCCGCTTCAAACGCTCCTGATCCTGACTCAATATCAGCTTTGCATTCTGCGCTGCCAGCTCCACAAGCTTCTCCTTGGCACCAATTTTAGGCACCTTTACATATACCTTAGTGCCCCGCCTTTCAGAAAGCCATTTTTCGATCAGATCCATATCTTCTATTTCATATTGCAGCATCAGCTCTCTTGGGATAAAGGGAGTGCCTGCATAAAACTGTTTTACAAAATCACCCAGTATCTGAGGCTTCTTTTGTCCCGACACATGCGTCATATAATAATGTTCCCTACCGATCAGCTTTCCGTCCCTGATAAAGAATACCTGTACCACAGCTTCAGCCTCATACTGATACAGGGCGATCACATCCTTATCCTCACCTACACTGTGTGTGATCTTCTGCTTTTGTGATACCTGCTTTACACTATTTAACAGGTCCCTGTATTTTGCAGCCTCTTCAAATTCCAGATTTTCCGAAGCCTCCAGCATCTTGCTTTCTAATTCCTTCTGTATCGGATCATAATTTCCGTTTAAAAATTCCATGGCACCGGCAACCTGTTCCCGATACTGCTCCTTGCTGATATATCCCTGACAGGGTGCCTGACATTGCTTAATATGATAATTTAAGCAGGGACGTTCATTGCCGATCTCCCTGGGCAGACTTTTATGGCAGGTCCGCAGCTGATACAGCTTATTTAAAAGCTCTATGGTATCCTTCACTGCCGCAGCACTGGTATATGGTCCAAAATACTTGGACTTATCCTTTTTCATCTCCCTGGAAAATAAGATCCTCGGATAATCCTCTCCTAAAGTAACCTTAATATACGGATAGGTCTTATCATCCTTTAAAAGAGTATTATATTTCGGGCTGTTTTCCTTGATCAGATTGTTTTCCAGAACCAATGCCTCCAGCTCTGAATCCGTAACAATATACTCAAACCGGGCGATCAGGGTTACCATTTTATCGATCATGGGACCCCTTCCTATATTTTCCCGGAAATAGGATCTGACACGGTTGTGCAGATTAACCGCCTTTCCTACATATAAAATTGTATCTGCGGCATCCCGCATAATATATACAC
>CAYXQG010000302.1:0-1828 GCA_964467405.1 uncultured Acetatifactor sp.
ACTTTGAACACGGAAGTGTGAATCTTATCGGTGAGCATACCGATTATAACGGCGTACATGTACTTCCGTGTGCGCTGTCCATTGGTACATATGGCGTAGCCAGAAAGAGAAATGATAATAAATTACGTTTTTATTCCATGAATTTTGAGCAGCTTGGTGTGATCGAATCCTCTTTGGAGGATCTGACTCCTTATCCGGAAGCTGACTGGACCAATTATCCGAAGGGCGTTATGTGGGCCTTTGGCGAGAAGGGTATGAAGGTGCCTTTCGGTATGGATCTTTTGTTAAACGGTAATATCCCTAACGGTTCCGGTCTTTCTTCTTCTGCATCCGTAGAAGTGCTTACCGGTTATATTTTGAGAGACATGTTCGGATTTGATGTGACCAACCAGGATCTTGCCCTGATCGGTCAGTTCTCTGAGAACAAATACAATGGTGTAAATTGCGGTATCATGGATCAGTTTGCCATCGCAATGGGTAAGAAAAACTGCGCGATCTTCTTAGATACAGCAGATCTGTCTTATGAATATGCACCGATCAAGCTGGAGAATGCAAAGATTGTTATCGCCTGCTCCAACAAGAAGAGAGGCCTGGGTGATTCCAAATATAATGAGAGACGTTCTGAGTGTGAAACTGCTTTGGCAGAGCTGCAGCAGGTGGTCAAGGTGAATACTCTGGGCGATTTATCAGAAGAAGAATTTGAGCAGAACAAGGACAGCATCAAATCCGACGTGCGTATACAGCGCGCAAAGCATGCCGTGTATGAAAACCAGAGAACCATTAAGGCGGTAGAGGCTTTGAAGGCAAATGACATTACCTTATTCGGACAGCTGATGAATGCTTCCCATGTATCCTTGCGTGATGATTACGAAGTAACCGGTATTGAGCTGGATACCCTGGTAGAAGAAGCATGGAAGGTTGAGGGCGTGATCGGTTCCCGTATGACAGGTGCAGGTTTTGGCGGATGTACCGTAAGCATCGTGAAGGATGAAGCAATTGATACCTTTATCAAAGAGGTCGGTGCAGCTTACGAGGCAAAGATCGGCTATGCAGCAGATTTCTATGTAGTAGAGATCGGTGACGGCCCCTGTGAGCTGTAATTTGAAATTTGGAGTGTAGGATCATGATACAGACTTTGATTGAGAAGCTGGTGGCATATGGTGTGATCACAGGTCTTGTGCCGGAGGAGGACATCATCTACACCACAAACCGTTTATTGGAATTATTTGAAGTAGAGGGACTGGATGAGACAGAAGAGGAAATCTTCGTGACTGTGGATGACTTGGAGGAAATCCTTAAGGGTATGCTGGATTATGCATATGAGCACGGCATCATGAAGGAAAATACCATCACCTACAGGGATTTGTTTGATACAAAGATCATGGGTATGCTTATGCCCCGTCCCAGTGAAGTAATCGATACCTTCCGGGCTATTTATGAAGAAGAATCACCGGAGGCGGCAACAGATTATTATTATGAGCTGAGTAAGAATTCTGACTATATCCGCAGATATCGTATTTGCAAGGATCAGAAGTGGACGGCGGATACACCCTATGGACAGCTGGATATTACCATTAATTTATCCAAGCCGGAGAAGGACCCCAAGGCCATTGCAGCAGCAAAGAATGCAAAGCAGTCCGGTTATCCCAAGTGTTTGCTCTGTAAGGAAAATGAAGGCTATGCAGGACGTGTGAACCATCCTGCAAGACAGAACCACCGTATCATACCGGTAACCATTAACGGCAGCGAGTGGGGCTTCCAATATTCTCCTTATGTATATTACAATGAGCATTGTATCGTATTTAACAGTGAGCATGTGCCTATGAAG
>CAYXQG010000303.1:0-1825 GCA_964467405.1 uncultured Acetatifactor sp.
CTCTATCTCTAATACAGCAGAATACGGTGATTATATTACCGGACCTAAGATCATCACCGATGAAACCAAGAAGACAATGAAGAAGATCTTAAAGGATATCCAGGACGGAACCTTTGCAAAGGATTTCTTATTAGATATGTCTTCAGCAGGCGGCCAGGCTCATTTCAGAGCTATGAAGAAGCTTGCAGCTGAGCATCCTTCAGAGGTTGTAGGTGAAGAGATCCGTAAGCTTTACAGCTGGAACAATGAGGATGATAAGTTTATCAATAACTAATATGAAATTAAAAATCAAAAAGGGAGGATGTGTTTCACATCTTCCCTTTCCGTTTCTGATTTTATGACTGCAGGATGGTATCAAAAAATTTACTGACTGCAGGATTTCCCAGTTTATTCTTGGTATAGGCAAATCCGATTTTTCTTTCCGGAACAGACTCTTCAATTACAAATTCCATTAATTCGCCTTTTTCTATTTCTTCCGCTACAAATTCCTTAATCACACATGCAATTCCAAGTCCAAGCTTAGCAAAGTCGATCAAAAGATCCATGGTCGTAACTTCAATCTGATTTTCCAGTGAAATATCCTTTTGCAGCAAATAGCGGTCCACATATTGTCTGGTTACATTGTTTTTGTTTAACATCAGGAATGTGGCAGAGGACATCAATTCCTTCTCCGTCAATTCCGTCAGATTATTTTTTTCATAGGTTGCACAGGCACGTTCCCCAAGCTTCTCAAGATATTCCTGATTCGTAACAAAGACATCATGAATTGCTTTTACAGGCTGAAAGCTGAGATTTCCCAAACGGTCAGATTCACCCACAAGTCCTATGTCCAGGGTGCCATTTTCCAAAGCATTCAGTGTTTCATAGGTGGATTGGCAGGAAATGGAAACCTTGACATTGGGATTTTCTGCTATAAATCTTTTTAAATAGGGCAGAAGCACGTATTTGCAGAGAGTGGTACTGACACCGATGGAAATGCTTCCCACTCCCAGTGCATTGTTCTGCATGATTTCTTCCTCTCCATGCCGAATCGCCATAAAAGCCGTTTCCAATTGTTGATATAAGATCTGACCGCTTTCGGTTAAGATAACACCCTTGGAGGTCCTTTGCAACAAAGGGGTGGGAAAGGCTTCCTCTAATTTGGAAATAGATTTACTGACTGCAGGCTGGCTGATATATAATTTTTTGGCAGCTGCTGATATATTACCGCATTGTGCAACTGTATAAAAGATGTGATACAAATTTAACTGGTTCATAAAACCTCCCATGGAAAATTAATTCACTGACAAACTGCTTTCCAATAAGTAGCGTATCTGTTCTGTTTCATTATAACTCATAACTATTGGTTATAGCAACCATGAATATTATGTATTTGAAGAATATCACGGTTTATGCTAAGATTACATCAATAAGTAACATACATGGAGGAAAGAATCATGGGAATGACAATGACTCAGAAAATACTGGCAGCTGCTGCAGGACTTGACAAGGTAGAAGCAGGTCAGTTGATCGAAGCAGACTTAAGCCTGGTATTAGGTAATGATATTACCAGTCCGGTTGCTATAAAAGAAATGGATAAGATGAATGTAAAGGGCGTATTTGACAAGGATAAGATCGCACTTGTACCTGATCATTTTGTGCCTAATAAGGATATTAAATCCGCAGAGCATTGCAAATGTGTAAGAGAATTTGCAAGAAGAAATGAGATCACTAATTATTTTGAAGTTGGCGAAATGGGTATTGAGCATGCACTGCTTCCTGAAAAAGGTCTGACTGTTGCCGGTGACGTGATCATCGGTGCGGATTCCCATACCTGTACATATGG
>CAYXQG010000304.1:0-1783 GCA_964467405.1 uncultured Acetatifactor sp.
GTTGACATGGATTAAGCAAGCGGAGCTTGCAGGCAGGCTTACAATGTTGCCGTGCGTTTTTGGAATGGGCGGCGAAATGGTAATTGTGTTTAATATACGCTCCGTTCGGGCGGTAAACCGCCCTTAGTCGGTATGATAGGGAAGGGAGTGGAACGGCAGGGCGGTATGACAGGGTGCTGAAAAAAGAGGGCAAAAAATAAAAACGAGGGGCACAGGTATGCGGTGAACCTCGTTTTTTTGTATAAGTGATTATGGGTTGTGTAAAAAATATAATCAGCTAAATTTTGGGGGAAGTGTGTTCATAATCGGTTATGTAAAAAATGTGACTCGTAAAACCTTTAGATTATGATTTTGTGGATAATCGGGTGTGTAAAAATATAATTTGCTGATTTTTGGGGATAATTGTTAGGTTTGGAATGGGGGTGTGAGGATTTGGGGGTGGTTAATAATCGGATAGGCAAAGAATGTAGTCGGCGGAAACTTTGAATTGTTGCGCGATTTTGATTAACAGTTCGGCGGTGGGCAGGCTTTTTCCTTTTTCCCAAAGGGAGACCGTGTCCTGCGATACGAATAATACTTCGCCGAATTTCTGTTGCGATAATCCGTTTTCGGTGCGGATCTCTTTAATTCTTTTTCCGATTCTTTCCATATCCATACCTATATTTTACGATAAATCCTCGTAAAAATACTTGACTTACGAGGAATTCTCGTATATAATATAAAATATAAAAGCGAAAGAGGGGGCGAAAAAGAGAAAAAAATTGGGCAACTTTATCACTTTTAAGAAAAAAAATCAATAAACGGAGGAGAAAAATTTTATGGAAGAAAAAGTATTGATTAGAAGTATGCCAGGGAAGGAAATAAAGAAGATGTCGTGTGGAATGGTGCTTTCTATCTTCTTTGCATGGGCTTGTGTGCTTGCGTATGTAGTTATGGATGCGATAGATGGCTATTATCCGTTCTACTTCGAATATAATGATGAGGGTAGAACTATCATCAACGTACTGCTTTTGACGGTCTTAGTTTTTTCAATAGTAGCTATTTCTGTCTTTAATAGAGAATTGCGTACAGGGTACTTAAATCTGGAATCGAGCGATATTATCAGGTGTGTTGTTTGGGGTGTTATTCTATTTTTTGTTGCTATTATTATAAACATTACATGGGAGATTCGTTTTTGGGCATGGATTGTTGGATTTTGCGTTGGCTTTGTCCTTTCACTTATATTATTTGTTGTACATTTAAGTCATAAGTCTATCAATATTAAAGTGACGGAGACGGAAGTGTGCGGCGAAGCAATTTTCGGGAAAAAGGTCCGTTTACCGATTGAACAAATATCCACGTACGGGACAAGGGATCTGTTCTCTACGGTGTTTGTTTGTACGTCGACGGGATTTATTCGGTTTCCGTTTGTAAAGAACTATAAGGAGATTGAAGATGTGTTGCGACAGATTATTCAGGATAATCGTACGAAAAGCAAGCAATCGGGGGCGGCGGATAATGGTGCGCAGAATTTGAAGGCGTATAAGGACTTGCTGGACAGCGGTGTTATCACGCAAGAGGAATTCGAGCAGAAGAAAAAACAGATTTTGGGGTTGTAAACTCGGTATCAATATGAATAAGACAGCGCGGTAGTTTTTTATGCCGCGTTGTTTTTTGTGGACGTTTGGCAAAACGGATATGCGGCGCATTTCGGCGTTGCGCCTCGGTTACGAAAGGCTGAGCCTTGACGCAGGCTTACAATGTTGCCGTGCATTTTTGAAATGGGCGGCGAAATGGTAATTGC
>CAYXQG010000305.1:0-1779 GCA_964467405.1 uncultured Acetatifactor sp.
TGCGGACAAACGGTTTTCAAGACCGCCTCGTTATGACCACTTCGATACCTCTCCGAATGCTCGCTCGTTCAGCGACATGGATTATAATATCAAAAAAGATTTATTCTGTCAACACCTTTTTTAAAATTTTTGAATTGTTTTGACATTTGATTCATTTTGCCCTTTTACAGAAGGCTTTTGCCAGTTTCATATCCTCAGGAGTAGTGATTTTTATATTCTCATAAGAAGCCCTTACCAGCTTTACCGGTCTGTCCGTCATAGTCTCTATTACCATGGCATCATCCGTAATCTCTATTCCCTGCTCCTGCAATTTTTCCAGCTTGTTTATCAATTGACTGTATGCATCTATAATCAGGCCCTTTTCAAAAACCTGAGGCGTCTGTACTGCCCATAAGGTTTTCCGGTTTGGTGTCTGCACAGCAAGCTCCTGTCCATCTGCCACCTTGATCGTATCTTTTACAGGCATTGCGGCCACACATGCTCCATACAATGCGGCTGCTTCATAGGTATCCCTTATGATATCCTCTGTTACAAAGGGTCTGGCACCATCATGTATAAATATATAACCCGTTTCATCTTTTTCCGAATGGGCATGGATCCACTTCAGGCCTTCCCATACCGAAAGATATCGTTCTGCTCCGCCTTCTATAACAGATACCACCTTGGTAAAACCATACTTCTTTACAATTTCTTCCCGGCAATACAAAACCTCTCCCGGTCCCACTACAAGTACCACATCTTCTATGATACTGCTGTCTTCAAAAGCCTGCAGTGCATACCAGATCAGAGGCTTTCCTTCCAATAATAAATACTGCTTCGCTACGCTGCTCTGCATGCGTTTTCCCACGCCTGCTGCCAACACTATTGCTGTACAATGATCCATTTTGTCACTCCGTTCATCCTCCGCCCTTGCCGTTTACCGCTCACCCAGACGTAAGTTGGGAACTGCATTTAAATCCATCCCGCTTCTTACACCCTTTATATATTCGTAATATCCTGCCACGCCGATCATTGCTGCATTGTCCGTACAGAAAATCGGACTTGGATGATAGAATTCAATCTTTCTCTTAGCGCATTCTGTTTCAAAGGCCTGGCGCAGAGAAGAGTTGGATGCCACGCCGCCGGCTATGGCGAATTTCTTATAACCATACTTTTTCACAGCATGAAGTGCATGCTCTACCAAAACATCAATAACGGCTTTTTGGAAGGATGCTGCCACATCCGCTTCACAAACAGGCTCTCCCTTCATCTGACAGCCGTTCAGATAGTTTAAAACTGCAGATTTCAGGCCACTGAAGCTAAAGTCATATTCGCTGTCATCCACTTTTGCTCTTGGGAAACGGATGGCATCCGGATTTCCCTCCTTGGATAATTTATCAATTTTGGGTCCTCCCGGATATCCAAGACCAATGGCTCTGGCTACCTTATCAAATGCTTCTCCTGCCGCATCATCCCTGGTTCTTCCTATGATTTCATACTCACCATAATCCTTTACCACTACCAAATGCGAATGACCTCCGGAAACTACCAGGCATACATAGGGCGGCTCCAGTTCCTTATTTTCTATATAATTAGCGCTGATATGTCCCTCAATATGGTGTACACCGACTAATGGTATCCCTGTTGCAAAGCTGATGGATTTTGCTGCAGATACACCAACCAAAAGTGCACCGACCAGTCCGGGACCGTAAGTAACTGCAATCGCGGTAATATCCTGCAATTGCACACCTGCCTCCTTCAATGCCTCCTCGATCACCTGATTAATCTTCTCAATATGCT
>CAYXQG010000306.1:0-1774 GCA_964467405.1 uncultured Acetatifactor sp.
ACGACCTTTTCTTACTAACTGGTTAAATGTTGGCATTCTGTTTCACCTCTTTCATGATTAAAATATGTTTTGTGCAACAAAAACAAATGCATTTGCGTGCACACTAAGATAGTATACTTGCTCGCAAATGCATTGTCAACTGGTTTTTTAATTTTTTTAATCTTTTATTTTATTCAAAGACTGTCTCTTCCACAATTTCTTCAACTGTTTCTTCTACAATCTCTTCTGCAGATTCTTCAGCGATTTCGATGGGCTCCTCATCTTCAAAGGAAACCTCCTCGACTGCGTCAGCATTTATTCTTGCATCTGTATCAAGGATTGTACTGCGGTATCTCTTCATACCGGTACCGGCAGGAATCAGCTTACCGATGATTACGTTCTCCTTCAGACCAACAAGGGGATCGATCTTACCCTTGATTGCAGCCTCTGTCAGAACTCTTGTCGTCTCCTGGAAGGATGCAGCTGAGAGGAAGGAATTTGTAGCAAGTGCTGCCTTGGTAATACCAAGAAGTACCTGTTTGCCTTCTGCAGGCTCCTTACCCTGTGCAATAAGCTCTGCATTCATATCTTCATATTCCAGAACATCTACTAAAGTACCCGGCAGGAATTCGGTATCTCCGTTGTTCTCGATACGGATCTTTTTCAGCATCTGACGTACGATCACTTCAATATGCTTATCCGCAATATCTACACCCTGTAAACGGTATACTCTCTGAACTTCACGGAGCATGTAATCCTGTACTGCACGGATTCCCTTTATCTTTAACAGATCATGAGGGTTTACACTACCTTCTGTAAGCTCATCACCGGCCTCCAGTCTCTGGCCGTCAACGATCTTTACACGGGAACCGTAAGGAATCAGATAAGCTTTGGATTCACCGGTTTCTTCATCAGTGATCACTACCTCACGCTTTTTCTTTGTATCACGGAATTCTGCTTTACCGCCAAATTCAGCGATGATAGCAAGTCCCTTAGGCTTTCTTGCTTCAAAAAGTTCTTCTACACGGGGAAGACCCTGGGTAATATCATCACCCGCAACACCACCGGAGTGGAATGTTCTCATGGTCAGCTGTGTACCGGGCTCACCGATTGACTGTGCAGCAATGATACCTACTGCTTCACCTACCTGAACTGCCTCACCTGTAGCCATGTTTGCACCATAGCACTTCGCACAGATACCATTGTGTGAACGACAGGTCAGAATGGTACGGATCTTTACACCCTCGATAGGCTCACCCTTCTCATCAACGCCTGCGCTCATGATTCTGCTTGCACGGCTCGGAGTGATCATATGATTGTGTTTTACGATCATATTACCATCTCTGTCATAAATATCCTCACAAGCATATCTGCCTGTAATACGGTCCTTTAAGCCCTCGATGGTTTCCTTACCATCCATAAATGCCTTAACTACCATACCGGGGATCTCTGCACGGCCTTCGCAGCAATCAACCTCACGGATGATCAGTTCCTGGGAAACATCTACCATTCGACGGGTCAGATAACCGGAGTCTGCTGTACGCAGAGCGGTATCGGACATACCTTTTCGTGCTCCATGCGCTGACATGAAGTATTCCAAAACGTCCAGACCTTCACGGAAGTTTGATTTAATAGGCAACTCAATGGTTTTACCTGTTGTATCAGCCATCAAACCACGCATACCTGCTAACTGCTTAATCTGCTGGTTAGAACCACGCGCACCGGAGTCGGCCATCATGAAGATGTTATTATATTTATCCAGACCGGAAATCAGAACCTCGGTCAATTCCTTATC
>CAYXQG010000307.1:0-1769 GCA_964467405.1 uncultured Acetatifactor sp.
TAACAGCCTTACCCAGTGCAGACCCTTTTAATGTATTTATGGATTGTACCCAGCATCAAAAGGCATCAAGAACCTGGAATCGTACTTATATGCGCCGCAAATATGAGCGTGAAAAGGCAGAACGTGAAGCAAAAGAAAAAGGGTTATCTGAGGTAGTCGGATAGACTGTTCCAGAAATAACCCTGTGATAATGATACATGTGATTGCTGCAGTGCCTGTATGTGAAGGCCGGCAAGTGCGCCGGAACGTGATAACGAAGTGACGATTTAGGACCTGCATGCATAGGGCGCAAAATATGTAATAAACTGCGGAAAGTCCCTTGACAAAAGCTTTCTGTATGGAATATGATAATCCTAATTATATCATTTGATATCTAATGGCGAAGAAGAGGAATAGTACAGATAGGAAGCATCCCAGAGAGGAAACAGCGGCTGAAAGTTTCTATGTGAAATATTTGGAACCTGCCTTGGAGCTCTGTATGAAAATGCAGCGTAGCACCGGCGTTAACGGTAGGAGGAGTAATGATTAGGGTGGTACCGCCGAAGCTTCGGCCCCTTTGGGGAGGCTTTGCGTGCCACCCCTTTTTGTACCTTATCTGCAGCGGCGAAGAACCAGACCTGCGGATAAGAGGTGTTTTCAAAGTACAGGCAGTTGCCTGAATAATTGTATGGAAAAAGGAGAAGAGAAATGGCAGACAAAAAAATGGTGGAAGCGATCACTTCCATGGATGTGGATTTTGCACAGTGGTATACGGATGTTGTAAAAAAGGCAGAATTAATTGATTATACCAGCGTAAAGGGATGTATGGTTATTAAGCCTGCAGGATATGCTATCTGGGAGCTGATCCAGAAGCAGTTGGATGCAATGTTTAAGGAGACAGGTGTAGAGAACGTATACCTGCCTATGTTTATTCCGGAATCCTTACTGCAGAAGGAAAAGGATCATGTAGAAGGCTTTGCTCCTGAAGTGGCATGGGTAACTCACGGAGGCCTGAATCCTTTGCAGGAGAGACTTTGCGTCAGACCTACCTCAGAGACCCTGTTCTGTGATTTTTATAAAAATGATATTCAGTCCTACAGAGACCTTCCTAAGGTTTATAACCAGTGGTGTTCTGTAGTTCGTTGGGAAAAGGAAACCAGACCTTTCTTGCGTTCCAGAGAATTTTTATGGCAGGAGGGTCATACTGCACATGCAACAGCAGAGGAAGCAGAGGAAAGAACCATCCGTATGTTAAATCTGTATGCAAAGTTCTGTGAGGAAGTATTGGCAATTCCGGTTGTGAAGGGACAGAAAACGGAAAAGGAAAAATTTGCGGGAGCGCTTGCAACCTATACCATTGAAGCATTGATGCATGATGGTAAGGCATTACAGTCAGGTACCAGCCACAATTTCGGTGACGGCTTCGCAAAGGCCTTCGGCATCCAGTTTACAGATAAGGATAACACATTAAAATATGTTCATCAGACCTCCTGGGGTATGACCACCCGTCTGATCGGTGCGATCATCATGGTTCATGGTGATAATGAAGGACTTGTAATGCCTCCTAAGGTGGCACCTGTACAGGTTTGTATCATTCCGATCCAGCAGAAGAAGGAAGGCGTGCTGGATAAGGCTTATGAACTGAGAGACAGATTAAAGAGCAATTTCCGTGTAAAGGTGGATGATTCCGATAAGAGTCCGGGATGGAAATTCTCCGAGGCAGAAATGCGCGGCTACTCCATCCGTGTGGAAATCGGACCTAAGGATATGGAGGCTAATAAATGCATCAT
>CAYXQG010000308.1:0-1742 GCA_964467405.1 uncultured Acetatifactor sp.
CCTTTGTAACGGTCTCATACTTAGTTACTTTCTTACCGTCAACAACTTCTTTTACTCTCTTGCCGTCCTTATCCTTTACAGGAACCTTAGCTTCAACGCTAACCATTTCAAAGTTGTCTTTTTCCTTAACTGCTAATGCGATCAAACCTTCAGCGATCTTAGCAACTTCCTTAGCCTTAGCTTCGGTTGTAACGATCTTGCCATTGTTTAATAATGCAGTTACCTGATTTCTTAATAAAGCTTTTCTCTGTGCAGATGTTCTGCCAAGTTTTCTGTACTTTGCCATGATAATTTCCTTTCTCCATTCATGGTACATCCGGCTACGCCCTTTGGTCTTACTTACCGAATGCATTTGTGTGGTTGATACCACGTTAATAGATTCCATTTAGAGAAACCATCGACTTACTCTTCGGATTTACATTCGACGGTCTGCCCTGAAGAATTGTTTTGCAATTCTTCCCTGACGAAATCAAAATACTTCTCGGGCTGCACAAATGCAGCCCTTAAAGCTTGTTCGTCTATTTATTCCTCACCGGGATTCAGCTGAAGTCCCAGTTCTTTTAATTTAGCTAATACTTCTTCCAAAGATTTACGTCCTAAGTTACGAACTTTCATCATATCTTCTGAAGTTTTATTGGTTAACTCTTCTACAGTATTAATGCCTGCTCTCTTCAAGCAGTTGTAGGAACGAACAGATAACTCTAATTCGTCGATACTCATCTCTAATACTTTTTCTTTCTCATCATCTTCCTTTTCAACCATAACTTCTGCATTCTTTGCATTCTCAGAAAGGTTGATGAAAAGATTTAAGTGTTCGCTAAGTACTTTTGCAGCTAAACTAACAGCTTCGTCCGGAACCAATGTACCATTGGTATGAACATCTAATGTTAATTTATCATAATCAGTAATCTGACCTACACGTGTATTCTGTACAGTAACGTTAACTCTTTCTACAGGTGTATAGATTGAATCAATTGCAATTACTCCGATGGGTAAATCTTCGCGCTTGTTCTTGTCAGCACTTACATAACCTCTGCCCTTTGTAATGGTGAGTTCCATGTAAAGCTTTGTGTTCTTGCCACTCAAGGTAGCGATAACTAAATCCGGATTAAGGATTTCAATATCCTGGTCAACCTGAATATCAGATGCGCGAACAACGCCTTCGCCTTCATACTCAATGTATGCGGTCTTAACTTCATTTGTTTCGCTGCTGTTTCTGATAGCCAAGCTCTTGATGTTCATGATGATTTCAGTAACATCTTCCTTCACGCCGGGAATTGAAGTGAATTCGTGATCAACGCCCTCGATCTTAACCTGGCTTACTGCTGCGCCCGGTAAAGAAGAAAGCATGATTCTTCTAAGAGAGTTACCAAGTGTGATACCATAACCTCTTTCCAAAGGCTCTACTACGAATTTACCGTATTTCTTATCTTCTGAGATCTCAACTACCTCAATGTTTGGTCTTTCAAAATCAAACACTGCAAATACCCTCCTTTTACGAACCTGTTATCTTAATTATTTAGAATATAACTCGACGATAAGCATTTCATCTACAGGAACATCGATCATTTCTCTTGTAGGAAGATTCTTAATAGTTCCCTTGAAATTCTCCATATCTACATCCATCCATTCAGGAACTAATCTACCACCGGTAACTTCGATGATATCCTTGTATCTCTGTAATGACTTGGATTTTTCTCTGATTTCGATCACATCACCAGCTTTGATTAAGTAAGAAGGAA
>CAYXQG010000309.1:0-1737 GCA_964467405.1 uncultured Acetatifactor sp.
GGATATTACATACCTTGGATACCAACGGCACGGTACGGGATGCTCTGGGATTTGCTTCCAGTACAAATACCTTACCGTTTTCAATTGCATACTGCATATTCATAAGACCCTTGACATGCATTTCTTCTGCAATCTTTCTGGTATATTCCTTGATCGTCTCTAAGTTTTCAGGACTGATATGAGCGGAAGGAATGATACAAGCAGAGTCACCTGAGTGAACGCCTGCAAGCTCAATATGCTCCATAACTGCAGGAACAAAAGCATGGGTACCGTCGCTGATCGCATCTGCTTCACACTCAAGAGCGTGATTTAAGAAACGGTCGATCAGGATAGGTCTGTCAGGTGTAACACCTACAGCTGCATTCATATAGTTGATCATGCTTTCATCATCATATACAACCTCCATACCGCGGCCGCCTAATACATAGGAAGGACGAACCATGGTAGGATAACCGATCTTGTGTGCGATCTCTAAAGCTTCTTCTACATTGACTGCCATACCTGACTCAGGCATAGGAATGCCTAACTTATCCATCATGGCACGGAACAGGTCACGGTCTTCTGCAAGATCGATAACAGCAGGAGAGGTGCCAAGGATCTTCACGCCATTCTTTTCCAGGTCAGATGCCAGGTTCAAAGGTGTCTGTCCGCCGAACTGGGCAATCACACCTACGGGCTTTTCTTTGTGATAAATACTTAAAACATCCTCTAAGGTAAGAGGCTCAAAGTAAAGCTTGTCGGAAGTATCATAGTCAGTTGAAACAGTTTCAGGGTTACAGTTGACAATGATGGTCTCGAAGCCAAGCTTCTTCAGTGCTAAGGAAGCATGTACACAGCAATAGTCAAATTCAATACCCTGACCGATACGGTTAGGACCGCCGCCCAGAATCATGATCTTAGGCTTAGCAGTGGATACAGGGCACTTATCTTCAGCATTGTAGGTGGAGTAGTAGTAAGCATTGTGCTCGGTACCGCTTACATGTACGCCTTCCCATGCCTCTTCCACGCCCAGCTCAATACGCTTGTTGCGGATATCTGCTTCAGGAACAGCAAGCAGCTGGCTTAAATATTTGTCAGAGAAGCCGTCCTTCTTAGCACGGATCAAAAGCTCATCAGCAGGTAAGCTGCCCTTTGACTTCAGAATCTCTTCTTCTTCCTCAACCAATTCCTTCATCTGCTCGATAAAGTAATGCTTAACCTTGGTAAGCTCATGGATCTCATCCACGGTAGCACCCTTTCTGAGGGCTTCATACATGATGAAATGACGCTCGCTGGATGCATTGATAAGCATCTTCAGCAGCTGCTCTTTGGAAAGGCTGTCGAAGTTCTTCGCATGTCCGAGACCATAACGTCCGTTCTCTAAGCTGCGGATGGCCTTCTGGAAAGCTTCCTTGTAGGTCTTACCGATACTCATGACTTCGCCAACGGCACGCATCTGAGTACCTAACTTATCTTCAACACCTTTGAATTTTTCAAATGCCCAGCGGGCAAATTTAATAACAACATAATCTCCGTCCGGCTCATATTTATCAAGAGTGCCATATTTGCCGCAAGGGATATCCTTTAAGGTAAGTCCTGCTGCAAGCATTGCGGATACCAAAGCAATGGGGAAACCGGTAGCCTTGGATGCAAGTGCTGAGGAACGGGAGGTACGGGGATTGATCTCAATAACAATGATTCTGTCAGTAACAGGATCATGTGCAAACTGTACGTTTGTACCACCGATTACCTGTACGC
>CAYXQG010000310.1:0-1737 GCA_964467405.1 uncultured Acetatifactor sp.
ATCTTAAGTATTCTATTTTTTCCCGAGAAAATGTGTATAAGAAGGGGGTGGCAGTAATCCCTTAGATAATTCATCCAAGGGATGATGAAATGACACAATTATTAAACAGGTTAATAGAGGATTATTCCACGAAGAAACAGCCGTCACTGATCCAGATGAAAAAGGGACTTCTCAGCAGAGAGGCTTTTTTGGAGGAGGCGGCGCAATATGCCCGGTTGACCTACGAGATCACCAAGGAACAGGCATCTGAGCTGGCAGCGCTGTTTGAACAATATATTTTCGGATATTCCAGGATATCACCATTGATCGATGACGGGGAGGTTTCGGATATCAGAATCGTCAGTTATGACAATATCAGGGTCAAGAGAAACGGCAGGCGCATGGATGCAGGGATTTCCTTCGAGTCGGAGAAGGAGTACCGGCAATTTGTGGATTATGTGGCAACCAAGAACCAGGTCAATATTTCCAATCTGAATGCAATTCAAAGATTTACAGATTCTGACAGTCATCCGGATTTTATTTTGCGTTTTACGGTCTCCATGCCCTTGGTAAATACATATGGGGAGCCTTATCTCTGTATCCGTAAGGTTCCACGGGACTTCCCGGAGATGCAGGAGCTGATACGCAGGCAAATGATGACAAGGGATCTGGCGGAGCTTTTAGTGCAGCGCTTTCGATCCGGCTCAACCCTGATCTGCGGAGGTAATTCTTCAGGGAAAACAACTTTACTTAATGCATTAAAGGAAACCTTGCCGGATGATATGGCAATTCTGATCGCGCAGCAGGCGGATGAATTGACCACCAAGAGTCATCCTGACATGATGTTTATGCATTCCCTGCCGGGAAGCGGGGAAAGTCAGGTAAATTATGATCTGAAGAATATCAGTATAGCAGGACTCACCATGGATGTGGATTTTTTTATCATTGGTGAAGTGAAGGGTGACGAGGCCCTGTATCTGTTGAATGCAGCTTATACCGGACAGCTTTGTGCAGCAACGATTCATGCACCGGCAGCGGATAAGGCAACGGATAAGCTGGTGGATTATGCTATGTACAGCAGCAGATATTCCAGGGATGAGCTGATGAAAATGATGGAATGCTTTACGACCACCGTTTTTATGGAGAAGTACAAGGTGAAGCAGATTTTTATCAACCATGGCTGGGATGCACAAAAGGGAGAGCTTGTCTATGAAAAGATCTATGGATAAGGAGGGGGACTGTGTGGAAAATAGGAATATTGATTGAACTGTTTGGAGCATTTACACTCTTATTTTGGCAGATCCGAAAAGAGAGCCTGATTCATAATGTCATGCATAAGGCCTATGATTCCCTGGAACAGGCAGCCAGAAGAAGAGTAGAGGATAACAGGAGAGGAATCCTGTTATTAAACAGACCCAAAGGTATTCTGTACCGCCTGGAACAGATTCTGCTGTACAGCGGTATCATCAGAAGGTTTCCGTTTATGACTCCGGAAATTTATATAGCGGGCAACCTTCTGATCGCTGCGGGTATTTATATTCTGAGCAGCTTCCTTGGCAGCAGTTGGTGGATCGGTACGATTGCGGTGGCTTTCTTTGAAGTATCTGTTTATCTGCTGCAAAATCTGCTCATGCTCCGTAATTTCAATGCGACGGATGAAAATCTTTTAAAATTCCTGGATTTTTTGGGCAACTACAGCATTACTTCCGGGGAGGTGACCTCCATTCTGAATCAGATCAGCGGATATTTGGAGGAGCC
>CAYXQG010000311.1:0-1714 GCA_964467405.1 uncultured Acetatifactor sp.
ACCCTTATAAAATAAGGATTTTTCACCTGCCTTTAATATAACATATGCTCCCGTAGCAGATATTAGTAATGCTCTTTCTTCTCCCGCATCGATAATTTTTTTCAAATTAACGATAAAACCGACCTGCATAGAATTCGGCTGCAAACGATACTTTTCAACAGACGGAATATCTTCACTTTTTGCAATCTCCCTCTGTCTTTTAATTATTTCATATCGCTCTTTATATTGTTCATAAAACGCATCATATTTTAACGCATATTCGCTGTTCCAAAGTTCATTAAACTCTTCCAGTACACTCTGTGCAATCTCACCCTTTTCGGTAGATACTACACGGGTATTCCACTCGCGATTACTTGTAAGCGCAGTTTTCGTCATATTAGAACTACCAATAATAATTCTATAGATTTCATTTTTTCTAAAGATATAACCCTTGGTGTGAAATCCGTCTCCGGACGCCTCCACATCATACATTTTCAATGTAATATTGGTGAGGTTACTTAATTTTTCTAAAGCTCTCGGTTCACTAAAATTCAGGTA
Organism: uncultured Acetatifactor sp.; assembly: GCA_964467405.1. Taxonomy (GTDB): domain Bacteria; phylum Bacillota; class Clostridia; order Lachnospirales; family Lachnospiraceae; genus Acetatifactor. The sequence continues at coordinate 538 of CAYXQG010000311.1, forward strand.
ATTCGTTGTAAGAATTTCTCCTTTAACACCTTTCTTTTCAAGAATCTTCAGCGTCTGTAACAACGGCGTGATTCCACCCATTGTAATAAACGCTACACTGATTTGAAATCCGTCACACGCCAACAATTCATCCTCAATGGATGATAAAACCTTCTTTCCTTGCTTGTAGTTATTCGAAATAAACTGCGGCTTAAACGCAAGATTAGATGCAACAGTTCCATCAATATATGCCGTTTCAAATCCACTACGTAATTCTGATAATCTATCTTCCGTCACTACTATTTACCCTCTTTCACTAATGCTTCTCTTATCCCTGTAATGCAAGCCGTTTATCCCACACATCATATCCTTATCTTCTTACTGAATCATACACAGGCCGCATATTCTGGTACCAATGTTCTTCTCCAAAATTCCAAAAAACTCAATATCCGAATTGCCTCATGATACAGCTCCTAATTTGCCCATATAGAGTGTAAATTATCTCTATAACACGACTCATACAGTTTTCTAACGCCTTTCTTCTCTCATGAATCATCTCATACATTATGTACTGATTTCTCACAAAGCGTATGACGAAAGCTGTACAATTGCTTCCAACCAATAAAACTTACAACAATAAGACGAAGCCTTCATGTTCGAAAAAAATCTCAATCCCCATAATGCTCAACACTCTACATAGTAATTATATTCACAAAAGCGAACACTTTCAACATTATTCTACAATTGATCTTCGTACAAAAATCAAATTCTCAGTTATTTATCTACTACCCAACCACCTTACCCCAGCACATCATCCTTCTTGCATATTTCATAATATCTGCATGCCGGGCAAAATTTACTGCAATGTTTCCAGTTAAAGTTAATCGTCTTTTTTATCCAATACAAAAGCTTCTCCATCCTGCCCCTCACACCGCCTTCGAAATGATTTCTGCATACGTATCATCTTCTGAAATCTGAGTTTCATCACATTTGTCAACAATCTCCTCCGGATAAAGCAGTCTTTCCAACTCATATGCATTGTTCTCACATTCATTTGCCATTGCACTCATGTCAAAATGCTCCGTCAAAACAGAAAGGCATTGCAGCTCTTTTTCCTTTTCTTTTCGCTGAGTGCGAAGTTCTTTTAAACGCTTAAACAATTTATATCCCTGTGTTACATTACAGTTAGAAGAATCGA
>CAYXQG010000312.1:0-1707 GCA_964467405.1 uncultured Acetatifactor sp.
GTAAAAGTCAGCGTGAGAAATTACGCAAAATGGCACGAGCATATATTCACGAGACTCTTTCCACTCAATTAGATGCCCGATTGAAAGAAATGGGAGTCTCGGGTTACACTATAGAGAATGTATCTCAGGTACAAGATAAAGAAGGAGAATGGCGACCGATAGATTCAGATAAAGATCCTACGGTAATTCTATTGCACTATCCGTCAATTCTTGAAGATACGATAAATTACATTCCTCCTCGTGTAAAGATAGAGATTAGTTGTCTTTCAATGGATGAACCTATGGAATTACGACCAATTCGTTCCCTTATAGGTGAAAGTTTTGATGGTGAAGATACCGATGCTGAAAGCCTTGTCAGGACAGTAGTTCCTACTCGCACGTTCCTTGAGAAGTTATTTCTTTTGGCAGAAGAATTCCAAAAAGAAAAACCACGGAGCGTCCGAATGACACGACATCTATATGACTTGGAAAAACTGATGGATACGGAGTATGGAAAAGATGCTTTGTCGAATCGCAAACTTTATGATGCCATTGTTGAGCATCGTAAAACATATTATGCCTTGAAGTATGTAAACTATGATTTACATGCTCCATCAAGCATCAACTTTACGATACCAGAATCGGTTATTGAAGCGTGGCAAGATGATTATACCGATATGAGGCGATTCTTCATTTATGGTGAATCATTAGAGTTTGGTGCACTTATACAGAAAATGAGAGAGTTGCAAGAAAGAGTGAGAATTATGTAAAGAGTCCAATCACAGAACAAACCTGTACCAAATTACTGAAAATATAAAAATCAAACTTGAGACAAATTTTGATATAATGCTAACGCTATCCTAAAGATGGAATTTACATTGTTCCGATAGAATTTTGAAGTAATAAGAGATCATCAGAAAACTATGGTGAAACTTACATGTGTCTTAAACGAATAATAATGCGCATTATATATGAAAATACAATCTGTTCATATTAGAAATTACCGAAAATTAAGAAATTGTCATATAGACTTTGGAGAAAAGGAAACTGTTTTAGTTGGTGCTAATAATAGTGGCAAGACTTCAGCTATTAGTGCTATTGTTTGGTTCCTAAAGAATACAGATAGATTCACTTTAAAAGAGTTCACCGCAACAAATTGGGCATCAATTAATAAAGTTGGTGAGAAATGGCTCGAACATGATTCTGTAGATGAAGCATTACTGAGTTCTCATCAATGGGATAACATTGTACCATCAATGGATGTTTGGATAAATGTGGAAGATGGAGAACAGTATCGAGTGAATCACTTAATACCATCGCTTAGTTCTTGGGATGGTAAAAAGGTTGGTGTCCGTGGACAATATGAACCCAAGGATGTAAAAAAGCTCTACTCAGTTTACAAGGAAGCCAAGATGAAGGCAAAAATGTTAGAAGATACTGAAGAATGGGAAAGAGCGGGTTCTCCTGAATTATATCCCAAAAATTTATGCGATTTTTTAGGTAAAGGCTCAAACCTTAGAGAGTATTTCGATGTAAAATACTATATCATAGATCCAGCTCTTGATCCTGATAGCGAAGACGAAGTGCAAACAACACCAGACAATGAGATAGGCAACAATCCATTTGACGGACTAATCAAAGTAGATACCATATTGGCCTCAAGGGATTTTTCTGATCCGGAAGGACAAACAGACAGTGATATAGATACGTTGTCTAAACAGTTTCAAC
>CAYXQG010000313.1:0-1669 GCA_964467405.1 uncultured Acetatifactor sp.
GCATGTAAGGCAGTCGGTCTTGATCATTTTATCAGAACATTACCGCAGGGCTATGACACGGTTTTATCCGACCAGGTGAATCTCTCACAAGGACAAAAACAGCAACTTACGATTGCCCGTGCAATGATTGCCGATAAGCCGATGTTGATTTTAGATGAGGCAACCTCCTCTGTTGATACACGCACAGAAATTCAGATACAAAATGCCATGGATAATCTGATGCACGGCAGAACATCTTTTGTTATTGCGCATCGATTGTCTACAATTAAGAATTCTGATCTGATTCTTGTCATGAAGGACGGAAATATCATAGAAAGCGGTAATCATGAGGAACTGCTTGAAAAGGGCGGATTTTATGCAGAGCTGTATAATAGTCAGTTTGAGCAGGCTTCCTGATGAAAGTGAAGATTTGGGAAGAGAAAGCAGTTGACAAAAAATTGAGATGTGTTATAGTGTTCCTATAAAGAACTACTAAAATAGAGGGAGCCAATGATAGAACAATTAATGTTATTTGGTCTTACGAGGCAGGAAGCAACCATTTATATATGTCTGTATCAGAATGGCATGATGAATGGATATGAGACGGCTAAGCAGACAGGGATTTCCAGATCCAATGTTTATAGTGCGCTGGCCGGTCTTGTGGAAAAGGGAGCTGCGTATCTGATGGAGGGAGCTTCCAATAAGTATACGGCTGTTCCTGTGGAAGAATTGTGTGATAACTATATGCGCAGAGTCACGGAGGCCAAACAGTATTTAGAAAAAAATATGGTGCAGCATAAGGATGACAGCGAAGGATATATTACGATTGAGGGCATCCGTCATATTAGGGATAAGATATTTGCAATGCTCTCTAAGGTGGAGATGCGTCTGTATTTTTCGATTGCAGCGGATTATGTCAGTGACTATCTGCCTCAACTGAAGGAATTGGCTCAAAACGATATTAAGGTTGTGCTTTTGACGGACAAACAGATAGAAATACCGGATAAAATCATGGTGTATCTGTCGGGTCCAAAGGAGAACCAGGTCCATTTGATTGTGGATTCTGCATATGTTCTGACAGGTGATTATTCCGGAAAAGATACGGATACCTGTCTGTATTCAGGGCAGAAGAATTTTGTGAATGTTTTAAAAGAGGCACTTCGCAATGAGATTCGTCTGAGTGAAATCGGATATGAAAAGAAAGAAGAATAAAAGCAGGATTTAAAAAGAAAGGAAGGAACATTATGGCAATCAGAATCGGTATTTTAGGTTATGGAAATTTAGGAAGGGGAATCGAGGGTGCGGTCAAGCAGAACGCGGATATGGAGCTGACAGCAGTATTTACGAGACGTGCTCCGGAGAGTGTTAAGATTTTGACACCGGACGTTCCTGTATATCATGTGGATGAAGCAGTTGCAAAAAAAGATGAAATTGATGTTTTGATTCTTTGCGGAGGAAGCGCGACAGATCTTCCAATCCAGACACCGGAATATGCAAAATATTTCAACGTGGTAGACAGCTTTGATACGCATGCAAGAATCCCTGAGCATTTTGGAAATGTCGATGCTGCGGCAAAAGAGGGCGGTAACGTTGCGCTGATTTCTGTCGGCTGGGACCCTGGTATGTTTTCTCTTAACAGACTTTATGCCAACGCGATACTTCCGGATGGTAAGGATTATACATTCTGGGG
>CAYXQG010000314.1:0-1665 GCA_964467405.1 uncultured Acetatifactor sp.
CTTAAACACCCTATATTTTGTGTATAAGCTGTTTATAACCTCCCAATATCCAGTAAATAAGGGCTTTTTTATATATCCACCATTTCCACAAGTTATTCACATTTTTATAAACATTCTACTATTCCCTGCTGTGAAATCCCCAAGTTATGAACATGCTGTGGATAACTTTTTTCACTTGTATGTTCATAACTAACATTTGAAAATTTTTATACTTTATATTAAGATAAGGTATAATATTTTAGAATTGGGGAATTTATAAACAGATTGGAGTAAAATATGGAACTGATAAAAGAAAAATGGCTTGATATCAAAGAGACCGTAAAGAGAGAATATAATCTTTCTTCTATTTCTTATAATACATGGATCGAACCTCTCAAGCTCTATAAAGTAGAAAATGATGTGGTAAGCATCCTGATTCCTTCCGATACGGAGCATGCCTTAAGCTACATTTCAGGTAAATATAAGATTTTCTTTCAGGTAACAATTTCCGAAATGTTCAATCATACATACGAAATCGAATTTATCCTGGAATCAGATGTCAACAATTCTTCCTATGAAGAAACGGATCTGCCGCAGCCGGCATCCTTTAATAATGTCAATTATGAGAATGCCAACTTAAATCCTAAATACAAATTTGATACCTTCGTTGTAGGAAGCAATAATAAATTTGCTCATTCCGCATCTTTAGCAGTAGCTGAATCCCCCGGAAAAGCATACAATCCTCTTTATTTATACGGAGGAGCAGGACTGGGAAAAACCCATCTGATGCATTCCATCGGTCATTTTATATTAGAAGAAAATCCCAACATGAAGGTTTTATATGTGACCAGTGAGGTTTTTACCAATGAAGTGATCGATTCCATCCGTAGCGGTAATGCTGCTACCATGACCAAGCTTCGTGAAAAATACAGAACCGTTGATGTGTTAATGATAGACGACGTACAGTTTATCATAGGTAAGGAAAGTACCCAGGAAGAATTTTTCCATACATTTAATGTCCTTCATTCCGCCGGCAAGCAGATCATCATATCCTCAGATAAGCCTCCTAAGGAAATGGAAACCTTAGATGACAGATTCCGTTCCCGATTTGAATGGGGTCTTATTGCAGATATCCAGGCTCCTGATTATGAAACCCGAATGGCGATCTTACGAAAGAATGCCGAGGCTTATGAAAGAAATATAGATGACGATATCATCAACTACATTGCTACCAATATTAAATCCAATATCCGAGAACTGGAAGGTGCCTTTAATAAGATCGTGGCCTTTGCCAAATTAAATAAGGTAGATCTTACACTTTCTTTGGCAGAAGAAGCCTTAAAGGATGTGATCTATCCCAATAAGCCAAGAGAGATCACTCCATCCCTGATCATAAGCACTGTAGCAGAGCATTTCGGTGTCAAGCCGGAGGATATTTCTTCCAAAAAGAGAAATTCCGAATTTGTTCTTCCCAGACAGATCGTTATGTATCTTTGCAGGGAATTGACGGATCTTTCCTTAAATAATATTGCTAAGGCTGTCGGTAAAAAGGATCATACTACCGTCATTCACGGTATCGAAAAGATAGAATCAGATATGAAGTACAATGAAGAACTGAAAAACAAGATTGATATTATTAAGAAAAAAATCAATCCTGTATAATTTATGCACATCCATCCTTTTAAA
>CAYXQG010000315.1:0-1656 GCA_964467405.1 uncultured Acetatifactor sp.
GAATAAGACAGCCATCATCATGACACAGACCGGCGGCGGCTGTCGTGCACCAACTATATCGGCTTCATCCGCCGTGCCCTGGAAAAGGCCGGTATGCCGCAAATACCCGTTATTTCCTTAAACTTAAGCGGTTTGGAAAGTAATCCCGGCTTTAAGCTGGATGCAAACCTTGGGTTACGCGCTGCATTGGCTGCGCAGATCGGTGATATCTTTATGCGCTGTGTTTACCGCATGAGACCTTACGAGGCAGTGGAAGGAAGTGTCAATGCCGTACATCAAAAATGGTTAAAGATCGCACAGGAATATGTATCCGCCAAGCATGTAAATGTATTGAAATTCCCTTCTCTCTGCCGTCAGATCATTCGTGACTTTGATGCCATAGAGCTGAAGGATATCAAAAAGCCCCGTGTCGGTGTGGTTGGCGAGATTTTGGTAAAATACTCTCCTGCAGGCAACAATCATTTAGTAGAACTGCTGGAATCAGAGGGTGCAGAGCCTGTCGTTCCCGAATTGATCGGCTTTATGCTCTACTGCTTCTACAACCAGATTTACAAAGCAGAGCATCTTGGCACCTCTAAAAAAACTGCCCGTATCAGCAATCTGGGCATTTGGGCCATTGAGCACATTCTGCAGGGACCTGCCCGCAAGGCCTATGCAAAGAGCAGTCACTTTACGGCACCTACTCCGATCAAGGAAATCGTGAAAATGGCTGAACCCATTGTTTCCATCGGAAACCAGACCGGTGAAGGATGGTTCCTGACCGGTGAAATGGTTGAACTGATCCATGACAATGTGCCGAACATCGTATGTACACAGCCTTTTGCCTGTCTTCCAAACCATGTAGTGGGCAAGGGTGTTATCAAAGCACTGCGTAAGGCATATCCCGAATCCAATATCGTTGCCATCGATTACGATCCGGGTGCCAGTGAGGTAAACCAGTTGAACCGTATTAAGCTGATGCTGTCTACTGCAAATAAAAATCTGAAAAAATAAAGCATTTTGTACCATCTGCTGCACTTTTTATTGAACTATCGTCAAAATATGGTAGAATAAAAATACATTCCAATACACAAAAGGAGACCAATTACATGGAAAGAGAAACTAAATGTATTCAGGCCGGCTACTCTCCCAAGAACGGAGAATCCCGCATGATACCAATCGTACAAAGTACAACCTTTAAATATGATTCCAGTGAAGATATGGGTAAACTCTTCGATCTTGAAGCAAGCGGATATTTCTACACCCGTCTTCAGAATCCTACCAATGATTATGTTGCAGCAAAGATCTGTGCCTTAGAAGGCGGCAGTGCAGCAATGCTGACCTCCTCCGGACAGGCAGCAAACTTCTACTCTATTTTCAACATCTGCGGATGTGGGGACCATGTAGTAGCTTCTGCAACCATTTATGGTGGTACCTATAATCTGTTTTCTGTGACCATGAAGCGCATGGGTATTGAGTTTACCTTTGTGGATCCTGATTGTTCTGCAGAAGAACTGGATGCAGCTTTTCAGCCCAATACCAAGGCAGTCTTCGGTGAGACCATTGCAAATCCTGCATTGATCGTATTGGATATTGAGAAATTTGCAGATGCAGCACACAGACACGGTGTTCCCCTGATCGTGGACAATACCTTTGCTACTCCTATCAACTGTCGTC
>CAYXQG010000316.1:0-1654 GCA_964467405.1 uncultured Acetatifactor sp.
AGGTAGCCAAGGACGCTAACAAGGTTCAGATAGCTAAGGCTGTTGAAGAGCTTTTCGGCGTTAAGGTTGCTAATGTAAACACCATGAATGTAAGAGGACACTATAAGAGAATGGGTATGAATGCCGGCTATACAGCTTCATGGAAGAAGGCAATCGTTACTCTTACAGCTGATTCCAAGACCATCGAATTCTTCGATGGCATGATGTAAGGCCCGTTCAGGCTTTTACTCCTTAGCCCAAGGGCATTGAGTAAGTATGGAAGAAACAGCTTCCGCAAAACATCGCAAATTTATAAAGGAGATTGAACTACTATGGCTATTAAGCTTTACAAGCCTACCACTGCTTCAAGACGTCAGATGACTGTCACAGATTACAGCGGTCTTTCTAAGGTAGCTCCCGAAAAGAGCCTTCTCGCTCCTATTAAGAAGAATGCGGGCAGAAACAGCTACGGCAGAATCACTGTTCGTCATAGAGGCGGCGGAAACAGAAGAAAATACAGAATTATTGACTTCAAGAGAGATAAGCAGGGCATGAACGCTACTGTTCTCACTCTTGAGTACGATCCTAACAGAAGCGCATTCATTGCTCTCGTTCAGTACGAGGATGGCGAAAAGAGATATATCATTGCTCCTAATGGACTTGCTGTTGGTGATGTTATCCGTGCAGGTGCTGACTCTGATATCAAGCCGGGCAACGCTCTTGCTCTTGCAAATATCCCTGTTGGTACTTTCATTCACAACATAGAGCTTTACCCGGGTAAGGGCGCTCAGCTTGTTCGTGCAGCAGGCAACATGGCTCAGCTCATGGGTAAGGAAGACAGCTACGTTCTCGTAAGACTTCCTTCAGGCGAGATGAGAAAGATCCCAGCAGGCTGCATGGCTTCTATCGGTCAGGTTTCTAACATTGACCACGAAAACGTAAACCTTGGTAAGGCTGGTAAGACCCGCCACAGAGGTATCAGACCTACAGTAAGAGGTTCTGTAATGAACCCCTGTGACCACCCACACGGTGGTGGTGAAGGTAAGTCACCTGTTGGTCGTCCGGGTCCTGTTACTCCTTGGGGTAAGCCGGCACTCGGCTACAAGACCAGAGCTACTCATAACAGAACTGATAAGTTCATCGTTAAGAGAAGAAATGGCAAGTAATTTTAAATCAACTATAATTTCACTCATAGGAATCGTAAAGAGGAATGTCGGAGCAAAAATGCTCACGACATCTTGCCTCTGATTATGAGAGGGGAGGAAAACCAATGAGCAGAAGCGTTAAAAAAGGACCATATGTCCAGGAAGCTCTTTTGAAGAGAGTTATCGCTATGAACGAAGCAGGTGAAAAGAAGGTTCTTAAGACCTGGAGCAGAGCTTCAACAATTTTCCCTGATTTCGTAGGTCATACATTTGCAGTTCATGATGGCAGAAAGCACGTTCCAGTATATGTTACCGAGGATATGGTTGGTCATAGACTTGGTGAATTCGCACCTACAAGAACCTATAAGGGTCATGCGGGTTCAAAGACATCCAACAACGGTAAGTAATAAGGCAGAGAGGAGAATTTAGAATGGAAGCAAGAGCATATCTTAAAAATGCTCGCATAGCACCCCGTAAGGTTCAGATCGTTCTTGACCTTATCAGAGGCAAAGACGTTGAAACAGCTATGG
>CAYXQG010000317.1:0-1649 GCA_964467405.1 uncultured Acetatifactor sp.
AATTTTTTATTTAAATTCCACCGCCCGCTTATGCGGTGGAATTTACTCCCACACAGTTGATATTTACTCTTTCATACACAAGTGTTAAAGTAATATCTCCTTCTGACAGCAGTAGAAGGAGGAACATCATGAGTAAATATATACCCGGTAATCAAAAACACCTTACCCTCGAAGACCGTATTTACATCGAAAACGAACTGAACAAAGGCACTTCCTTTAAGGATATCGCACGTTTCCTATGCAAGGATCCTACCACGATTTCCAAGGAGGTCAAAGCACACCGCCTGTCAGACTGGTATCACAAGGGCACCTTTTATAATTCCAAGAATTTCTGTGTCCACCGTTATCACTGCAAAAAGACCAATGCCTGCGGCAAAATCATCCTCTGCGGTATCAAATGCACCTCTTGCCCCACCTGCAATCAGACCTGCAAGGACTTTGAAAAGGAGCGCTGTAAGCAACTGGACAAGGCTCCTTATGTCTGCAATGGATGTACGAAAAAAATCAACCACTGCACTATCGCACATAAGTATACCTACAATGCACGTTTTGCTGACCGCAAGTACCGTGAAAAGCTCCAGGACTCCAGGAGCGGTATCAACATGACAAGGCGGGAACTCCATCAGAAAGACAGAATTATCACACCTCTGATTGAGCAGGGACAGTCTCCTTATCATATCCTGGTTAACCATCCTGAATTAGATATGTCTGTTCGAACTCTGTATCGTTATCTGGATATGGGGCTCTTTACCGCCCGCAACATTGACCTGAAACGCAAGGTAGGATTCCGACCCAGGAAGAACAGCAACAGGCAGATAGTCAACAGGGCAGCCTTCGACGGCAGGCTCTATAACGATTTCTGCAGTCTGGAACTTCCTTTCCACGTTGAAATGGACACCGTTCATTCTTCAAAGGAATCAAAGAAAGTCCTTTTGACACTGTTTTTCACAAGAGAGAAACTGCTCCTTGCTTTTGTTATGAACCGTTGTACGGAAGGTGCCGTCAGACTTGTGTTCGACCGTCTGGAAAAGAGACTGGGTACTTTCGAATTCAATTCTGTGTTTGAATATATCCTCACAGACCGTGGCTCCGAATTCGGCGACCCTGATTCCCTGGAAACCGGTGTGAACGGGGTGCAACGAACCAGTATTTATTACTGTGACCCTATGCGTAGCGGTCAAAAGGGCGGAATTGAGCAGGCACACACAATGCTGCGGATGATTCTTCCAAAAGGAACCAGTTTTGAATTTCTTACCCAGTGGGATGTGAATCTGATTGTGAATCACATCAACTCCACTCCCAGAGAAATCCTTGGAGGAAGAACACCTTACGATATGGCATTTGAAACATTTGGTGAAGAAGTGATGAAAGCATTTCAGCTTAGACCGATTGCTCCCGATGAAGTCAATCTGACGCCTAAGCTGATACGCTTTAATCGTTAGTCAACCAACTCAAAAATCTGCTGTCGGACTGGAATTGAACTTTTCACATTTTTTAAATGTGGCTGGTGGAATTTAGTCTAGCACACTACCTTCCAGCGGCTTGTTTTCCATACCCTAAAACAAAGATTTTTTTGAGAAGTTGGTTCAATTATAGCAGATATCCGCCGTTTTTGCTCGTAAAAACATTTAAAACACAGTAAATTTTAA
>CAYXQG010000318.1:0-1648 GCA_964467405.1 uncultured Acetatifactor sp.
GATCAGAGATATGTTTGTACCTTTTTATCTTCCCATCTCCATTGACGGAATTGATGCGGAGGAAATCCTGTGTCTGACCAAGTCTGATAAAAAGGCAGAGGACGGTACGATCAAATTTATACTGTTAAATCGCATTGGCAAGGCCTTTATTGACAAAACAGTTACAGAGGAAGAAATTCTGGCAGCTTTAAAAGAAATTAATTTTGATGAAGAGGAAATGATGCGTGAATAAGAAATTACTTTTTGTATTAGATGCCTTTGTTATGGTTATATTACTTGCTTTGGATCAGCTTACGAAGTACCTTGCAGTGTTTCATTTGAAGGGGAAACCCTCCATACCAATCATAAAAGGAGTGCTTGAACTTGATTATCTGGAGAACAGAGGAGTTGCTTTCGGTTTGCTGCAGGGAAAACATGTACTGATACTTATTACCAGTATCATCTGTATCGGAATTATTTTCTTTTTCCTGGCAAGAATGCCCATAGCGAAAAGATTTATTGTGCTGCATATAATTTTTTCTGTTGTCATAGCCGGCGGCATCGGTAATATGATCGACCGTTTGGTAAATGGATTTGTTGTGGACTTTATATCCTTTGTACTGATTGATTATCCAATCTTTAATGTGGCGGATTGCTATGTAGTCTGCGGTGTTATTGCTATGGCGATCATTTTCCTTTTTGTATTAAAGGAAGAGGATATGGACTTTTTAAGCTTCAAAAAGAAGGAGAAGTAGTCTGGTATGCAGGAGTATCATTTTCAGATAACGGAAGAATTAGAAGGAGAAAGAATAGATAAGGCTCTGAGTCTTCTGATGGAAAACCTGTCCCGTAGCTTTATTGCCAAATTGATCAAGGAAAATCAGGTTTTGGTAAATGAAAAGACTGTCAAAAGCAGTTATGTACTGAAAACAGATGATGAGGTGGTCTTTTGTCTGCCACCTTCCAAAGAACCGGATATTGAACCGGAGGATATACCGCTAGATATCCTTTATGAGGATGATGATGTGATCGTTGTCAATAAACCGAAGGGCATGGTTGTGCATCCTGCTGCAGGTCATTACAGCGGCACCTTAGTCAACGCACTGATGTATCATTGCAAGGATAAGCTTTCCGGGATCAATGGGGTCATGCGTCCCGGTATCGTACACAGGATCGATATGGATACAACAGGCTCTCTGATCGTATGTAAAAATGACAAGGCACATAATTGTATTGCGAAGCAATTAAAGGAACATTCCGTCAACCGCAGGTATCATGCAATCTGTTATGGCGTACTGAAAGAAGAGGAAGGAACCATTAATAAACCCATCGGCAGACATTTAAATGACCGTAAAAAGATGGCTGTAAATGAACGAAATGGCAAGGAAGCAATTACCCATTATAAGGTTTTGAAGCGTTTTAAAGAGTATACTTATATAGAGTGCCGGCTGGAAACAGGACGTACACATCAGATACGCGTACATATGGCCAGCATAGGGCATCCCTTGTTAGGGGATGAGGTGTATGCACCCGGAAAAAAATGTCCTTTCAGACTTCAGGGACAGACATTGCATGCGAAGATTCTGGGTTTTGTGCATCCAACCACCGGGGAATATGTTGAAACAGATGCCCCTTTGACGGAGTATTTTGTTCACCTTCTGGAGATATT
>CAYXQG010000319.1:0-1643 GCA_964467405.1 uncultured Acetatifactor sp.
CTATTGAACATGGCTATCGCGGTATCTATACGCAAGGACAGGATAACAATCTCGGCGCATGCAAGTTCTACTTAAAATGCGGCTTTCAGATCGGCGGTGTCAACACCTTTGTTTATAATGGAACATCGCAGGTGAACAAGAAGGACATCTTTTTCTATATTGATGCCTGATATGCAAAGGAGAAACAATATGATTCGCAAAATGTCTATTGAGGATTATGGTGCGGTACGAAGATCTCGTGACCGGTGTGATCGGTATTATCAGCGGTGTGGCGCTGACGATCAGTTTGTTTACATCTCCCGTGCCAGGCGATGCCGGTTGGCTGACTGTGTTGAACGACCCGTTGTTTATCCTGGTCTTGGCGATTCTGATGGTTGGTATCAGTATCCTGGCAGGGAAATTCAGCGCAGCATCCACGCGGTGCTGGAGTGACTTTGCCGGGGAAGCGACTTTCGGCAATCGGCTGTTCAGCCATTTTGGCTTTGTCGGATTGGATAAGGAACGAAGCATAGATATCCGGATGAATGATCAGCAGGGTCTGATCAGCGCTTATTGGGATACAAATTCCTCCTTTGGCGTGCGTGGCCCTTTCGGCAGAGCGGCAAGAGGCAAAATGGGTATATACGCAAGTTTGGGTGTGTGTATTACGACGCTCATCACCGGCTCCGTTTATGTCTTTACGTGTCTGAAAGCATGGGGTGGCGCCTTTGACGTGGGCAGTATTACGCAGTACGTTGGTGCCGCCACAGCGATGGTATCCAATGTGTTTGCCCTGACAGGGCTTGTTGGGGTCATGGAGACCAATACCGGATACCTGGATAAAACATTTGAATTCCTCGATATTCCAAACGCTATGTATCAGGGCAGTCTCACTACGGAGAAGAGAACGGATCGTAAATATGAAGTAGCGTTCCGGGATGTGTCTTTCAAATATCCCGGCTCCGACATGTGGGCGCTCCGTCATGTAAATATGGAATTCAAAGTCGGCCGGCGGCTTGCCATCGTTGGTGAAAATGGCAGTGGCAAGACAACTTTCATCAAGTTGCTGTGCCGCCTGTACGATCCGCAGGAAGGGGAGATCCTGCTCAACGGCATCGATATCCGCAAGTACAAGTACGATGATTACATGAATATTTTCTCCATTGTTTTTCAGGACTTCCAGTTGATCAGCCAGCTCCTGGGCAATAACGTGGCAGGCAGTATGCACTATGATCGTGATCGTGTACAGAGGGCATTGGTGGATGCCGGATTAGGAGAACGCTTAGCGACCATGGGAAAAGGCCTGGACACCATGATCTATAAGGATCTGTCTGAAGACGGTGTTGACGTTTCCGGTGGGGAAGCGCAGAAGATCGCCATTGCCCGGGCACTGTACAAGGATGCGCCCTTTATCATCCTCGATGAGCCGACCGCAGCCCTTGACCCGATCGCCGAAGCGGAGATCTACGCCAAGTTCGACCAGATCGCAGGGGACAAGACCGCGATCTATATCTCCCACCGGCTGTCCTCTTGTAAATTCTGCGATGAGATCGCCGTGTTTCATGAGGGGGCCGTTATCCAGCAGGGCTCCCATGAAACGCTCGTTGCCGATACAAGCGGCAAATATTACGAACTTTGGAATGCACAGGCGCAGTATTATACGG
>CAYXQG010000320.1:0-1622 GCA_964467405.1 uncultured Acetatifactor sp.
TCTTCAAACTCTGTTACCAGGGTTTCCGGCTTCACCATATCTGTTTCTCTGGAATCAACCGGGTTGATACAGTATGCTTTGATCTTATCAAACTCTTCCTCTGTAATATCACCTATGATCATATAAGTTACAGCTGTTTTGATGATAGGGTTTTCATCCTCCTTCAAAAACTGTACGCACTGCACAGCAGAATCTGCTCTCTGATCAAACTGACCGGGGAGATATTCTACGGAAAATACATGTGCTTTTTCAGGAATCTCAATAGTTTCTTCATACAGATCATCTACAGGCGGTTCCGAAAAAACTGTCTTACAAGCCTTGGCGAAAACCTCGTCAGAAATATTTTCTACATCATAACGAATAAACTCACGCACAGCCTCCACATTGTCAAGACCAAGATAATTTTTCAGATCCCCTTTCAGTTCTGCTGCTTTTACAGCATAGGGCACCTTTTTTTCAACATAGATACGTCGTACCTTTCCCATGATTGTCCTCCAAATTGTTTTAACATTTTATTTGAAATGCTCCGAAGCTAACTCCGAAGCACCAACTTACGCTACTCCTTCACTCCCAGGGTGTGCAAAATATACATCAGTTCACGGTCCACCGTTTCCGGTGTGATTCCTCTGGTCTGTGCCGAAATCCGAAGTCCTTCCAACACATACATAATATTTCTGGCGGTTCCCTCCGGATAATCACAATTGAACTCACCGCTTTCCACACCGGCCTCGATCAGTCTCTGGATCACGACCACTGCCGAATCAAACTGCTTCTTTAATACATTATCCCTTTTTGACAGTTTATTTTCAAAATAGAACTCATATGTAGCCTGCGTCAGAGTATTCTTCGTACGCAGCAATTCCTTTTTCTGTTCCATTAGAAAAAGCATCAGAATATCAGCGGCAGTCGCGTCCTCAGTAATACTGTCTGAAAATACATCATCCGCTTCCTCGCGTTCCATACGAAGTACCTCCAGGAAAATCTCCTCCGTGTCCTTAAAATAAAGATATAAACCTCCTCTGCTGATATCACAGGCATCCACAATATCCTTCATGGTAACACGTTTAAAGCCCTTTTCCATAAAGACCTTTCTGGCAGTTTCCAATATATACTTCCGCTTCTGTACTGACTTTTCTCCCATATCCGCTCCATTTCATTTAAAATAAAAGCAAATTCAATACTCTCCCCTTCGCCAAAAAAGCGATACACATTCAGTATACCATTCCTTATGGATTTTGCAAAGAAATAATTGCATAATATTTTACCCGATTCTACAATTTTCTCCGACAATTTTTAAATAATATATCATTTTCGACAAAAAAGTATGGACAAATTTTTTAAAATCCGTTATACTGAGTTTGTTTGATAGTGATGTCAAACTGCTAATTAGCAATTCCGGAAAATTCCCCTTTTACACGAACGAGATGCCTACGGTTCCCCTGTAGGCATTTCGGCGTTATAGACCCTTTTGGATCCCTGATGGTAAGTTTCCAATAAATTGTAACAATTTTTCAAAAAATTTAAAATTCTACTTGCCAAACCGACAGCTTCTGTGATAGAATACATTTTGTCAGTTGACATATAGGGGAATAGTACAGCGGTAGTGCGGCGGTCTCCAAAAC
>CAYXQG010000321.1:0-1608 GCA_964467405.1 uncultured Acetatifactor sp.
TTAGAGCCATCAATCCCCTTTAAGGTAATGGTGTACTGAGTCTCCTTGAAATAGCCATAGGTCTCGTACATATCCAGCATCATATCCCAAAGTGTCATATGATGCTTCTTGCAATATGCAGCCACCTCACACAGACACATTACTGCAACAATCGCATCCTTGTCTCTTGCATGGGTTCCTACCAGACAGCCGTAGCTTTCCTCTAAACCAAATACATAATTATTAGAGCCTGTTTCCTCAAAGCGTTTGATCTGCTCTCCAATAAATTTGAAACCGGTCAGTACCTCGATCAGTTTCAGGCCGTACTTTTCCGTGATCGGGAAGGTCATATTGGTAGTAACGATGGTCGTAACCAGTGCAGGATTTGCCGGCATGGTATTGGTTTTCGTTTTTTCTCTTAAAATATATTCTGCAATGAGCATACCGGACATATTACCGGTAAATGCCACATACTCGCCTGTTTTGGTATCCTTGGCATACACACCCAGACGGTCTGCATCAGGATCCGTTGCCAGAATGATATCCGCATCCTTCTCCTTTGCCAGTGCCAATGCATAGGCAAATGCCTTTGGATCCTCGGGATTAGGATAATCCAATGTGGTAAACTTAGGGTCCGGATTCTCCTGTTCCTTTACTACATAAACATTTTTAAAGCCAAGCTCTTTTAAAATTCTTCTGACAGGCACATTACCTGTACCGCACAAAGGAGTATAAACGATCTTGATATCTTCTGCTACTTCTTTGATGATTTCAGGATGGATCACCTGCTTCTTCAATTCTGCCATATATGCGTCATCAATTTCTGCTCCGATCACCTGATAGAGTCCTGCTTCTGCAGCAGCCTCTTTCTTCATGGTCTTCACTGTATGATAATCCGTGATTGCCTGAACCTCTGTGATGATCTCCTTATCCTTGGGTGCTGTTACCTGGGCGCCGTCCTCCCAATATACCTTATATCCGTTGTATTCCGGCGGATTATGACTTGCTGTTACAACAATACCTGCAGTACAGCCTAAGGTACGAAGTGCAAAAGAAAGCTCCGGCGTAGGTCTTAAGGATTCAAATACATATGCCTTGATTCCGTTTGCTGCAAGGCATAATGCAGCCTCATCTGCAAATTCAGGTGACATAAATCTGGAATCGTATGCAATTGCTACTCCCTGCGCCTGAGTACCCTGCTTTAAGATAAAATTAGCCAGGCCCTGGGTTGCCTTTCTGACAGTATAAATATTCATTCGATTGGTACCTGCTCCTATGATACCGCGAAGTCCGCCTGTACCAAATTCCAGCTCCTTATAAAAGCGTTCTTCGATCTCGCCTTCCTCTGCAGCGATTTTCTTCAGTTCTTCCTTGGTAGCTGAATCAAAATAATCGTCCTCCAACCAAAATTTATATTCCTCCATGTATCCCATACCATGAATCCTCCTATCTATTCTTTAAAAATGCCGCCTTCGGCGTCCCTTGTGTAGCTTTCTGCATACGCTCGCAAGCTCGCGCTGGCGCGCTCCCTGTACTGCTTCGCAGTACGCTTGCTCACTATCGCGTGGAAAAACAAATGCCGCCTTCGGCGTCCCTTGTGTAGCTTTCTGCATACGCTCGCAAGCTCGC
>CAYXQG010000322.1:0-1606 GCA_964467405.1 uncultured Acetatifactor sp.
AATAAGAAAAAGCGTCTGCTCCAGTCATTCTATCAGGGCTGTGGTATTGCTCTTGCTATTATGTTTGTAGGTGTGCTTGCCTTTATGCTTCTGCCCGGACAGCTTCTCGGATTCTTCAATCCGACAGAAGAACTTTTGCAGGTTGGCATTCCGGCACTGCGGATCATCAGCCTTTGCTTTCCGCTTGCAGCTTTGGGATTGGTGTCCTCCAATATGTATCAGGCCATCGGACGAGGCAATTATAGTCTTGTTATGTCTCTGATGCGTCAGCTGGTAGTTCTGGTGCCGGTGGCATGGGTGTTGGCAAGGGTAACCAATGATGTTGGTATGGTATGGTGGGCATTCCCCATTGCAGAAATTGTATCTTTGGCTGTAAGTATGATGTTCTTTACGCATTTAAATAAAACGGAATTAAAAAAACAGGCTTGAAATTAGGCAAGGAGGCGGCTTAAACACAATGGTAAAGATATTCCGTAGTTCCTACCAGTTTTCTGGCAATGTATATGTGATATATTCTGAAAAAGGGACAATCTTGATTGATCCGGGTTATCATGACTCCGGAATCAAAAAGTATCTTAAGGGGAAGAAGCAGTCTGGACTTTCAATATGCGACTGGTGTATCGCTGTGAAAAAAGAAACGGAACAGTGGAAGATGGCTGGAGGGCAGTATTTGCCATGCCCTGCAGCAAGCCGTGGATCAGTTATGCATGATGGGAGAGAAGTGCTATGAAGTATAGGACAGCAAAAAGTATGGAATTATATGAAATGATGCTTCGAAGAGGTTATCCGGAGCCTTTTTGCGACCAAATTACAAGAAATTTGAATACGGATTGGACAGCAGGGAGAATGATTGGATATTTGTCGCATTATAATAAGCTTGCGATGGAAGAGGTGGCAGATGAGATGCTGGCAATCCTAAGTGACCGGGATCGCATCATGCAAAAAAAGGAAATGGAAAGCACCAATGCACGTTGGAATGAGTATTTGAATGGGCGATAGCTGATGCTGTCATTTTCGTTGCCGGGGGAGGAAATAGAATGTTTCTTGAGTGGCTGTTAAGGGTTTTGTTTGGGAAGAGTCCTAAAGCAGGATATTCAATCCGAGGTTTTTGGGGAGAAATAAAACATTATAACAAGAATAATGTACAAACAGGATATACCATAAAAGGATTCTGGGGAGAACGTAGACGGTATGATATGAACGGAAATCTGAAAAGCGTTTCCGTGAAGAACTTTTGGGGAGGATATAATACCTACGATGCGGAAGGAAACTTAATCCGCCGCTCTCATAAGAATTTTGGAGGAGGATACAGTACATTTGACAAATCCGGTAAGAAAGTACAGGAATCGTATCATGATTTTTGGGGTGGATTTGCACATTATGATATGGAAAAACCGGCTCCGGTGCAGACAAAGCATGTGGAAAAAAAGCCCGTACAGCCCTTGCGGGATGTTCAGAAGCCCATTGCTGCGGTGCGAAGATATGAAAAGCCGGATGTGAAGGAGAAGCAGACACTGCCCGTCCCTGATACAGGAAAGCTTTATGCGGAAAGTAAAATGCGTACAGACTCTATCAGGAAGCAAAAAGGGGATGCACATTATTAGGC
>CAYXQG010000323.1:0-1600 GCA_964467405.1 uncultured Acetatifactor sp.
TCTAAGAAAGATGCAGAAAAGGCTTTAAAGGCTTTCACTGATGTTGTTACAGAAGAATTAAAGAATGGCGGTAAGGTACAGTTAGTTGGTTTCGGTACTTTTGAAGTATCTGAAAGAGCTGCAAGAGAAGGAAGAAATCCTCAGACCGGCGAAGTTATGCCTATCGCAGCTTCTAAGGCTCCTAAGTTCAAGGCTGGTAAGGCTTTAAAGGACCTGCTGAATGCTTAATCAGAATTGATTTCTTTGAGAGAACCTGGCAACAGGTTCTCTTTGTATTTTACGGATGAAAGTATTTCCGCAAAGGGAGGGACAGTCAGCATGAGATTGGACAAGTATTTAAAGGTATCCAGACTGATCAAGCGCCGTACAGTGGCAAATGAGGCCTGCGATGCGGACAGAGTTATGATAAATGATAAGCCGGCCAAGGCATCCACCCAGGTAAAGACCGGTGACATCATTACCATTGCCTTCGGGAATAAGGAGGTAAAGGTGGAGGTTTTAGATGTGCAGGAAACAGTCAAAAAGGATGAGGCCAAGGAGCTTTTCCGTTATATTTAGGTATTCAGGCTCATATACTGTACAGAACGGATGTATAGGGAGCGATTATGGAAGAGATCAATACAGGCAGCAGACCGCATAAGCTGACCATGACCAACAGACGGATTTGCATGATCACCGGGGTGAAGGATGTACTTTCCTTTGATGTGCATGAGGTGGTTCTGGAAACAGAACAGGGAATGTTAATGATAAAAGGAGAGAATCTGCATGTCAGCCGCCTGACCCTGGATCAGGGAGAAGTGGATGTGGACGGGCGAGTGGACAGCTTTACATACAGTGATGCATCCGGCGTGGGCAAAAAGGGAGAGTCCCTGCTTGCCAGGCTGTTTCAGTAGGCAGGATCGTTTTGGTGTCAGAGAATACTATTTTTTTGTTACATGCATTTTATGTGGGTCTTGTGATCATATTTGTTTATGACTGGCTGCTTGTTCTGCGTAAGGTATTTGTGCACGGAGGATGGCTGGTATCCCTGGAGGATCTGGGCTTTTGGATCTTTTGTGCGCTTTATGTGTTTTCGTGGATGTACCGGGAAAGCAACGGAACCCTTCGCTGGTTTGCTGTGGCGGCAGCAATTACCGCCATGTTTTTATATAAGAAGACTCTGAGTCCTTTGTTTATACGGGGTGCGTCAGGACTGCTTATCCTGTTAGGGAGGCTTTGGTCGGCATTTTGGGGAATCCTGCTTGCACCCATAAGGCGGATACACCGGAGGGCAGGGCGGATAGGAAACAGGATAATGAGCCGCAAAAGGAAAATCCTGGGGAATTGTAAAATCAGGTTGAAATCTTTTGTAAAAGCACTTAAGATAAGATTGAAGAAGCAATAATAGAAAGGCGTGAAGGCTTATGGCACGACGAGCAGACCGAAGGCGGCCCGTTTACCGCAAAAAAATGCAAAACCGTTTCAGTATGTTTCTGGTCATTCTTGTTATATTGGTGCTGCTGGCGGCAGTAAGCATCAGAGGATACGGACTTAAGCAGCAGCTGGCAGAGAAGCAGCTGCAGTTTGCAAAGAATGAGGAAATTATTGCACAGTTAGAGGC
>CAYXQG010000324.1:0-1591 GCA_964467405.1 uncultured Acetatifactor sp.
ATATCCGGGAGGTGCTCCGATAAGTCTGGATACGGAATATTTCTCCATATACTCACTCATATCGATACGCACCATATTATTCTCATCATCGAAAAGGGCTGCAGCCAGTGCCTTGGCAAGCTCCGTCTTACCTACGCCGGTAGGTCCCAAAAACAGGAAGGAGCCAATGGGCTTGGTCGGATCCTTGATGCCTGCCTTGGAACGGATGATCGCCTCTGTTACTTTGGTAACGCCGTCCTCCTGACCAATAACTCTTTTATGCAGCTGTTCATCCAGATGAAGGGTTTTGTTACGTTCACTTTCTGTCAGTTTGGAAACAGGAATACCCGTCCAACGCGATACAATCTTTGAGATTTCTTCTTCAGAAACTCTTTCATGTACCAGAGAAAGCTCTTCTGTATTTACCTTGGTCTCCTCTATCTCCAGCTGCTTTTTCAGACTCGGCAGAGTACCATAGCTAAGCTCTGCTGCTTTTTCCAGATTTCCTTCTCTCTGGGCAATCTGGATCTGACTGTTGACCTCATCTATCTGTTCACGAAGCTTGGATAAATTCTCAACAGACTTCTTTTCATTGTCCCACTGAGCCTTGCGATTATTGAACTCATCCTTCAGCTCAGCCAGCTCCTTTTGCAGATTTTCCAGACGTTCCTTGCTGATATGGTCATCCTCTTTCTTTAAGGCTGCCTCCTCTATCTCCAACTGCATGCATTTTCGCTGCAGTTCATCCAGCTCAGTAGGCATACTGTCTAACTCTGTTTTGATCAGTGCACAGGCCTCATCCACCAGATCAATAGCCTTATCCGGCAAAAATCTGTCTGATATATAACGATTGGACAATACAGCTGCGCTTACAAGGGCATTATCCATGATCTTAACACCATGATATACTTCATAGCGTTCCTTGATACCTCGCAAAATAGAAATGGTATCCTCCACTGTAGGCTCCTCTACCATAACCGGCTGGAAACGACGCTCCAGCGCCGCATCCTTTTCAATATACTGTCTGTACTCATCCAGGGTGGTTGCACCGATACAATGCAGTTCTCC
Source organism: uncultured Acetatifactor sp. (assembly GCA_964467405.1). Classification (GTDB taxonomy): domain Bacteria; phylum Bacillota; class Clostridia; order Lachnospirales; family Lachnospiraceae; genus Acetatifactor. The sequence goes on from CAYXQG010000324.1 coordinate 1,048, forward strand.
TCTTGCCAGCATGGGCTTCAGCATATTGCCTGCATCCAATGCACCATCGGTCTTGCCTGCGCCCACAATGGTATGCAGTTCATCGATAAAAAGAATGATCTGTCCGTCAGAGCTCTTTACATCTTCAAGCACTGCCTTCAGACGTTCCTCGAATTCTCCCCGATATTTTGCACCTGCTACCAGGGCACCCATGTCCAGTGCAAAGATTTTTTTGTCCTTCAGACCCTGTGGTACATCTCCCCTGACAATACGTTGTGCCAGGCCTTCCACAACAGCCGTTTTACCAACACCCGGTTCACCGATCAATACCGGATTATTCTTCGTCTTTCTGGAGAGGATTCGAATGATGTTACGGATCTCATTATCCCTGCCGATGACCGGATCTAACTTCTGGTTTCTGGCCTTCTCCACCAGCTCCTGACCGTACTTTTCCAATGTATCATAGGTTGCCTCCGGATTATCACTGGTCACTCTCTGGTTTCCCCGGACCGTTGACAATGCCTGCAGGAAGCGTTCTCTGGTAATACCGTACTCCTTCCAGATC
>CAYXQG010000325.1:0-1590 GCA_964467405.1 uncultured Acetatifactor sp.
ATATTATATAGTAAATGTATTCACTGGGAGTACAACTGTTTTTAGAGTAATAACAGCTTGCAGGAAAATATGCTCCCGAATGGAATGGAAGGAAGAATTTTATGAAGCTTACTGAAATGAATAAGGCGCAGCTTGAAGAATTCAAGGCTGAAAATGAAAAGGCTTATGAAGCCTATAAGGCAAAGGGACTGAAGCTCAATATGGCAAGAGGAAAGCCCGGCGCTGACCAGCTCGATATCACAATGGATATGCTCGATACCCTCAACAGCAAGTCCGACCTTATCGCAGAGGACGGCACTGACGTGCGTAACTACGGCGTTCTTACAGGTATCCCCGAGGCTAAGAAGCTTTTTGCAGAAATGCTCGGAGTTGAGCCTGAAATGGTTATCGTTGGCGGCAACGCAAGCCTTTCAATGATGTATGATTCCATCGCAAGAGCAATGACGCATGGTTTGCTTGGAAGTGAAAAGCCCTGGAGCAAGCTTGAAAAGGTTAAGTTCCTTTGCCCTGCTCCCGGATATGACCGCCATTTCGGTATCTGCGAAAGCTTTGGAATCGAAATGATCACAGTTCCGATGAGTGAAAACGGTCCTGATATGGATATGGTTGAAAAGCTCGTTGCCGAGGACGAAACAATCAAGGGCATCTGGTGTGTTCCGATGTATTCAAACCCTGACGGTATCACATATTCCGATGAAACCGTTAAGCGTTTTGCAAACCTTTCTCCAAAGGCTAAGGATTTCCGTATTTTCTGGGATAACGCATATTGCGTGCATCATCTTACAGATACTCCCGATAAGCTTCTCAATATCTTTGACGAGTGCAAAAAGACAGGCAAAGAGGATATGGTTTTCGAGTTCGCTTCAACCTCAAAAATCAGCTTCCCAGGTGCAGGCGTTGCGGTCATGGTTGCTTCAAAGGCGAATGTTGCACAGGTTGAAAAGATACTCGGTATGCAGTATATAAGCTATGATAAGATAAATCAGCTCCGTCATGTCCGTTATTTCAAGAACCTTGACGGCATTATGGCAAAAATGGAGCAGCATAAGAAGATCATCGCTCCGAAGTTTGCGCTTGTTCTCGATAAGCTTGAAAATGAGCTTGGCTCGCTCGATGTTCTCAGCTGGCATAAGCCGAACGGCGGATATTTTGTGTCGGTTTATACTCTTAACGGCTGTGCAAAGCGCGTTGTTGAGCTTTGCAAGGAGGCAGGAGTTGTTCTCACAGGCGCAGGTGCGACCTATCCGTATAAGAACGACCCCGATGATAAGAATATAAGAATCGCTCCGACATTTCCTCCGCTCAATGAGCTTGAAGAAGCAATTGATATTTTCTGCCTTGCCGTAAAGCTTGCAAGCGCTGAAAAGCTTTTGAATAATTAACAATAAACCACCGTACAAAAACGTAATTGTCTTTGTACGGTGGTTTTAATGCTAAACACCAATAAAATACAGGGAAAAATTTGAACCGAAATCCAATATATTCAAGATTGCCGGCTTGATTTTTTCCAAATTATAACTTAGGCAAGATGTCCCCCGCCTTTAAGGCGGCGGGTTCCATTTACTGTTCAGTGGGAGTTCAATCTCCCAC
>CAYXQG010000326.1:0-1577 GCA_964467405.1 uncultured Acetatifactor sp.
CCTCCTGTATCCGGCGGAGATGCAGAACCTCCTGTATCCGGCGGAGATGCAGAACCTACACCTGCACCTACTGAAGAGCCTACAGCAGCACCTACCGAGGCACCTACAGCAGCGCCTACTGAGGCACCTACAGCAGCGCCTACCGAGGCACCTACAGCAGCTCCTACAGCAGCGCCCGGCACTCCTGATGCAGACGACAACAAGCCTGCACCTACAGCGGCACCTACTGAAGAGCCTAAGGCTACATCACCTAAGACCTATGATGACAGCGAGATTGAAGATGCAGTGATCGGAATCGGCGCTGAGACAGCATTGGATGCAGTGAATGCAAGCAACAACATGCTTTGGATCCTTGCAGTAGTTCTGATGGGAGCATTGGTAACTGCTATTGCAGTTTGCGGACATGCTTATTTGAAAAAAGAAGACGGAGAAGATCTGTAATCGGAAAACTTCTTCCAAAAAAGCAATAAACATATGATAAAAAAGCCCCCGGCATGATTGCCGGGGGCTTTAATGTTGTTAATGCAGTTTGTTTATGATCCGGGATCAATTATCATAATATTGGAGGGCATATACAAAGCGTTCCGCTAATTTTTCTTTGCCGTCATCATTTAAGTGTACATTATCCAAAAGATACTTATGAGCGTTTTTCTCATTTACGGTTCCGTAGATATTATCAAGGAAAGAAACACCATGGTTGGAAGCTACTCTTTCAACTAACATTGCATAAGTGGAAAGGGGATACTCATTATAAATGTAGATATCACTGCTGACATACTCGCCTTCCTTGTTGATCGCGTATGCATAAGTAGGAGACATTGTAATGATACGGATATGGGGGAACTGGGACTGCAGCAATTCAATGCCTGCGGTCAGACTGCCCATGGCATACTGGATATCGGTTTCGTTGGCACCATTATACAGGAGCCGTCCTTCTAAATATTCAGTTGCATCATACATAATGGCAATTACATCAATGGTTGAGAAATCAATGGTACATAAGGTATCATATACTTCCTGTGCCTCAGGAGGAAGCGTGTCTGAGGCACATGCCAAAGCCTGCTCGCAGGGCGTTTTGTTGCCAAGTGCTATTAAAGTGACCAGCCAGTAGAAATTGAAGGCATCCATAGGATCCAAGTCTGCATAGAAGGATGGTTCTGTAGCAGAAAGGTGGGAACCGCTGACAGAGCAGTTGTAAACATTGGCTCCGGATAATTTGGCGATCCGATTGATGACATTGTCAGAGGTACATCTGTCCTCAGCAAAGGGTCCGTTGCCGAAGAAAACAATATTGGTTTCCCCGTCCGTCAGCGCCGGAGCATCGCCTTCGTAAAGATGCGGCAGGATGTTGTCCAAAACTTCTACATCATCATCTTCTTCGGAGCTTGTATATTTATTGGCTATTTCTTCTAAAGAAATATGCTTTCCCCATTTGCTGAACCGGTATGCAATAAATAGGATGCACAAAAGCAGGAAAGCCAGAAAACAAACATGCCAGATCCATTTGTGTGATCTGCCCGGAGGATCCTCCTCTAAAGTTTCGTCGGCAGCTTGCCTGTAGTGGCTTTGAGTAATAA
>CAYXQG010000327.1:0-1574 GCA_964467405.1 uncultured Acetatifactor sp.
CTGACAGAGAGAGAAAGTAAGCTGATCCGAATGAGGTATTTTCAGGATAAGACCCAGGCTGAGGTGGCAGGCTGCCTGGGGATCAGTCAGGTACAGGTCAGCAGATTGGAAAAAAAGATATTGCAGAATATGCGTAAACGGGCGGAGGAAGCGGTTCTTTAATATTTTATTAATTTGTGGCCGGATATCTTTTCAAGATAATATTTTTTCGATATAGTGTAATTGTATAGTTGTCGAATATGAATAGAAGGGAAAAAGGGGTACGGATGAAGATATCAGAAGAAGCAACAAGGGATGCAGAGATGACCTTACATATAAGAAACAGAAGAAGAGCAAGAAACAGGCAGAGAAATACGGTGCTTGCCATGGGCATATGCATCCTGCTTGCTTTGCTGGTAACAGGAGGCTGTGTACTGTTGATCAGATCCCTGCTAAAGCCCAAGGAGAATAGTATCGATGCGGCTAATTTAGGAGAGAATATTAAGGTTTCCTATACAAAGGAGGAAGTGGATATTTTGCTGGAAAATGCCAGAAAGGAAGGGGCAAAGCAGACCCTGGATGCCCTGGAGGAGGGACTGAACGGAAGCGGAACCCTGGTGGAGAAGCTGCGCCCCTTATATCAGGATAAACTGGTAGTAGTCAGTAACGGCAAGTATCATTTTATACCCATTGATACAAGTCTTCGGATGAATTCCTATAAGGAAGAGAACCTGCGTATATTGGAGAATGGCTTTGTGGAATATGAAGAGAATGGTACGGTGATATCCCATAAAGGCATTGATGTTTCCAAACATCAGGGAGAAATTGACTGGGAAAAGGTGGCTGCAGACGGAATAGAGTTTGCATTTATCAGAGTCGGCAACAGAGGCTATGGTTCCGGTGTGATCGTAGAGGATGAGCAATTTGAGACAAATGTGAAGGGTGCTGTTTCCAATGGCATCAAGGTAGGTGTTTACTTTTTCTCACAGGCGGTCAATGTGGAGGAAGCCCTGGAGGAAGCAGCATTTGTGTTGGAAAAAATAGCACCCTACAGAATCGACTGCCCTATTGTTATGGACGTGGAAAAGGTGGCAGACAGTGAGGCCCGTATGAATAAGATCAGTGTGGAAGAACGTACTGCCAATACGCTGGCATTTTTGGAAAAGGTCGAGGAAGCAGGCTATACAGCAATGCTGTATCACAATATGGAGATGAGCACTCTGCTTTTGGATATCGGACAGTTTGAGAAATATGATAAATGGTTTGCTTATTATAACAAAGAATTTTATTATCCCTATGCCTTTGATGTATGGCAGTATTCAGCAAAGGGTAGGGTAAACGGCATTGCAGGGGAGGTAGATTTAAACATCTCCTTCCATCTGTGGGAAAATAAGGATTGATAAAAAGACAGCATCGGAAAGGGCGTGACTTCGGTCACGCCCTTTCCTTTTTTGCAAGTATTCCAAAGGGATAAAGCCGATGCCGTCATACCGGATGTGGATGTTTTGCCTGCGCTTACCAATTTAAGAGAAAAGGCAATGCCGACATTTACAGCGTTGCCTTAAAAATTATACTAAACTTGATTTCTTCAGCAC
>CAYXQG010000328.1:0-1564 GCA_964467405.1 uncultured Acetatifactor sp.
ATGTATATGCATATGCACAGCTTCTTGCGGAAGAGAAGATTGGAGAAGGGGAACGGATCAATGTAGTTGTTCCTACCGGTAACTTTGGTAACATTCTGGCAGCTTTCTATGCGAAGAATATGGGGCTTCCGATTGCCAAATTGATCTGTGCATCCAATGATAATAAGGTATTGTATGATTTCTTCCGTACCGGTGTATATGACCGCAACAGGGAATTTATACTGACAACCTCACCTTCTATGGATATTTTAATCTCCAGCAATCTGGAGCGTTTGATCTATCGTATTGCCGGAAATGATGCGGAAAAAAATGCACAGCTCATGGCAGCTTTAAGCGGTAATGGCAAATATGAGATTACGGAAGAAATGAAATCTGAATTAGAGGATTTCTACGGCAATTATGCATCTGAGGAAGAAACAGCAAAGACTATAAAAGATCTGTATGAGGACTGCGGATATGTCATTGATACCCATACAGCTGTTGCAGCAACGGTTTATAAGAAGTATCTTGCAGAAACTGCAGATCAAACGAAAACAGTAATTGCATCAACGGCAAGCCCTTATAAGTTTACCAGAAGTGTTATGGAAGCAATTGATGAAAAGTATGATTCCATGGGTGATTTTGAACTGGTTGATGAACTGTCTCAGTTGGCAAATGTAACTGTCCCGAATGCAATTGAAGAGATCCGTAATGCACAAATCCGTCACAATAATGTCTGTGAAGCGGATGAAATGAAGCAGACTGTAAAGAATTTTTTGGGAATTTGATAAAATGATTGATAAAAGGCTGAGTCCCGTGAGGAGTCAGCCTTTTGTACAATATATAGTTTATAAAATACTGAACTGAAATTCACAATTTAAACATATTTATAGGTTATGATATAGGAAAACAGAAATGAAGCATACAAGGTAAATTCTGTGCTGAAAATATATGTCACAGATAGGATTGTGAAGCGAGAGGTGACAAAATGGAAAAATTGAAAATATTGGTTGTAGATGATGAGAGCAGAATGAGAAAGTTGGTTAAGGACTTTCTGGTTAAAAATGGTTATGAAGTATTAGAAGCAGCAGACGGAGAGGCGGCGGAGGATATTTTTTTCAATGAAAAGGACATTGCACTGATCGTATTGGATGTTATGATGCCGAAGTTGGATGGCTGGCAGGTCTGCAGGGATATACGAAACTTTTCAAAGGTTCCGATCATCATGCTTACCGCAAAGTCTGATGAAAAGGATGAACTTTTGGGATTTGAGCTGGGAGTGGATGAATATATATCAAAGCCCTTTAGCCCCAAAATACTTGTGGCCAGGATTGAAGCAATCCTGCGAAGAACAAACCAACGTATCAAATCAGAGATTCTTTCCTATGGAGGAATTGAAATAGATAAATCCGCACATCAGGTCATGATCGATGGTGCTCCCATAGAACTGAGCTATAAGGAGTTTGAACTGCTGACATATTTTGTGGAAAATAAAGGAATTGCTTTGTCCAGGGAGAAAATATTAAACAGCGTTTGGAATTATGATTATTTCGGAGACGCCAGAACCATTGATACCCATGTAAAG
>CAYXQG010000329.1:0-1564 GCA_964467405.1 uncultured Acetatifactor sp.
GTACAGGTAGCATGCAGGGAAAAGATTGAAAGGGACAGAAAAAGAGGAATCGTAAACCGTCCGGTACGTGCTATGGTAGTAGGAATTCCGAATGTTGGTAAATCAACCTTTATCAATTCCTTCGCAGGAAAGGCCTGTGCCAAAACAGGCAATAAGCCGGGTGTTACCAAAGGAAAGCAGTGGATCAAGTTAAACAAAGGACTGGAGCTGTTGGATACACCGGGTATTTTATGGCCTAAATTTGAAGATCAGGAAGTGGGAAAACATCTTGCATTTATCGGTTCCATGAATGATGAGATCATTATCATGGAAGAATTAGCATGTGATCTGATCAGTGAGCTGATGCAGCTGTATCCGGAGGCTTTGAAGCAGCGTTATGCAATTGAGCCCGAACAGACTCCTGCAGAGGTCTTGAAGCAGATCGCTGAGAGCAGAAAGTGCTACAGCAAGGGGGAGGAGCTGGATCTGTTAAAGGCCTCCAATATACTGGTAGATGATTTCAGAAGCGGTAAGCTAGGCAGAGTTTCCATGGAAAGACCCTAAAGAGAAAGGACTTAAGTAATGAATAAGGTATTAAAAGAAATTCTGAGTACAATAGTTTATCTTCTGGTAGTATGCGGTATTACTTTTTTGGTGATCACCTTTGTAGGACAGCGTACGGTTGTAGACGGAGAAAGTATGCTGCCTATGTTAAATGACGGTGATAATCTGATCGTTGATAAACTGACCTATCGCTTTAGTGATCCGGAAAGATTTGATATTATTGTATTCCCTTTTCAATATGGAAAGAATGTTAACTATATCAAAAGAATCATAGGACTTCCGGGAGAAACGGTTCAGATTGATGAGGACGGAAATATTTATATCAACGGACAGATTTTGGAAGAAAGTTACGGACGGGAAGTGATCCGGCCGGATCATCTGGGTATTGCAAGAAATCCCATTACGCTGGGTGAGGATGAGTATTTTGTTATGGGTGACAATCGTAATAATAGTTCGGACAGCCGTATTCCTGAGGTCGGCAATATCAAAAGGGATCAGATCATCGGACGTGCCTGGGTAAGAATCTGGCCGCTTAGTGAATTGGGAAGGATCACACATCAATAGGAGACGGGTATGGCTATCAGTATTAATGAAGTAAAAGCAATTTATCAGGCAACCGGAGAGGATGGGCTGCCTGAATTTATCAATCGTTATTCGGAGGATACCAGAAACGGCATTAAAAGTCTGGTTGCATCCGCAAAAAAGAAGCTGGAAGCCATAGAGGCAGAGAAATTGCGTATTTATGAGCTTCAGCGCTATGAAAGAGAATACAGTGCGTATCCGTATGTATGCGGCATTGATGAGGTGGGCCGAGGACCGCTTGCAGGACCGGTTGTAGCAGGTGCCGTAATCCTACCGAAGAATTGTGATATTTTGTATATCAATGATTCCAAGAAGCTTTCCGAAAAGAAGCGTGAGGAGCTGTATGATATTATCGTGGAGAAAGCAGTTGCATGGGGTATCGGCTATGCTTCTCCGGAAAGGATCGACGAGATCAATATTTTACAGGCTACCTATGAAG
>CAYXQG010000330.1:0-1560 GCA_964467405.1 uncultured Acetatifactor sp.
GGTGCCTCCGTTCAGATGATCTATGTTATTTTCTTTCCTTGTTTGTAACTTCATTATACTCATGCACGCGACATTTGTCAACACATTTTTACAAATTATTTTAAGTATTTTCATTTCATGTTTGATAATTGGTAATTATTGCTTTTTTTATCATTTTATGTCATTTTGTCTGTAAATTCACAAAGAGGATGAACTTCCGCATTTTGAAGCCATCCTCTTCTCACTACTCAAAATAAAGCTCTATACCATCGGCAATCCCCTGCGCAATCTTATCCTGGTATTCTTCCGTCGCCATAAGTGCATCCTCCTCCGGATTCGTCATATACCCCATTTCAACAATGGTTACAGGAACCCGGCACCAATTAATACCGCTCATTGTATCCGTTTCCCATACCTTCCGTTTTTTGCAGCCGGTTGCCTCCGTCATGGCATCCAGCACACAGGTACTTAATTTCTTACTATCTTCATAATAGGCCGCATTATAGGGATTATCTGCTGTCTGACAGATGGTCATGGCACCTTTCACGTCAGCATTCTCAGAACCGTTGGCATGGATCCTGACGAAAACATCTGCATTTGCCTCATTGGCAATCTGTGCTCTTTCACTGTTGCTGATGTCCACATCATGTGTGGTTCTTACCATGATCACCTCATATCCTTTTGTTTCCAGCTTATTGCAAAGCTTCACTGCAACAGCCAGATTAAGCTCATATTCTGCCAAACCGCTGACACAGCCTGTTGTGCCGCCGGATACCTTCGCCTTCATTTCACTTGCTCCGGGTCCCACAGGCTCCTTCTCACGATTGCCCTTTTTCTGATGCCCTGCATCAATGACTACCACATAGCCGTTTAAAGCTTCTTCCTCTCCATCCGGCTGATAAGTCACCTCCTCAAAGGGCTGCGAAGGATTTGTGTTCTCTACCGGTGCTTGTGTTTCTGCAGGTAATGCTGTACTTTCTGCCGGTTCTTTATTGTTGTCAGAAGGTGTCCTATCTGCCGCATCCTGTGAAATTGCTGTTCCCTCCACCTTCACAGGCTCTGCCTTTCCGCAGCTGCACAGCCATCCCATGCACAGCAGCAGCATAATATATATGATCCGTTTTTTTCTTCTTATCTTCCTCATACTTCTCCTTTGTACCACTTCTGCCATTCCCCGTTAAAAATATATGTCGTCAGGTATATAAAAGCGAAAGGGAGCATCACTTAACGCGATACTCCCTGTTGTTCTTATAACTGTGCAACCACAAATATATCATAAATGGCCTGAATCGCAGCTTCAAAATCATCATTTGCAACACCGATAATAATATTTAACTCTGAAGAGCCCTGGTCGATCATCTTTACATTGACATTGCGGTGTGCCAATGCAGCAAAGATTCTACCTGCAGTTCCTCGTGTAGACTTCATGCCTCGCCCTACTACAGCAATCAGTGCCAGATCAGATTCAATATCGATCACATCCGGATTTGCCAGTCTGTGAAGTGCGGCTACTACCTTTTGTTCCTTATGCATGAATTCATCCTGATGTACAAAGACTGTCATGGTATCAATACCGGAAGG
>CAYXQG010000331.1:0-1523 GCA_964467405.1 uncultured Acetatifactor sp.
TGATAACGCTGTTTAAGAAGGGAATGTCATGGCTGATCAGGATAAAGGCATTTTCGTATTCATTTAAATACCGCTTCAGCCACTCAATATGCTGTACATCCAGATAGTTTGTAGGCTCATCCAATAAAAGGATGTCCGGTTTTTCCAATAAAAGCTTGCCCAAAAGAACCTTGGTACGCTGTCCGCCGCTTAATTCGGTAACATCCCTTTCTAAGCCTATGTCGCTGAGACCCAGGGCCCGTCCTACCTCCTCTACCTTGGAGTCGATCATATAAAAGTCATGCTGGGTCAGAAGCTCCTGGATGGTTCCGAATTCCTCCATATATGTCTCCAGCTCCTCAGGGGATGCCTCCCCCATTTTTTCACAGAGCTCGTTCATCTGCGCTTCCATTTCATATAAAAAGTCAAAGGCAGAAGCCAGCACTTCGCGAATGGTCATGCCCGGACGGAGCGCGGTATGCTGATCCAGATAGCCTACGCGGACATTCTTTGACCATTCAACCTTTCCCTCATCCGGCATCAGCTTGCCGGTGATTATATTCATAAAAGTAGATTTACCTTCTCCGTTGGCACCGATAAGGCCGATGTGCTCTCCTTTTAATAAACGGAAGGAGACATCCTGAAAGATGGCGCGGTCTCCGAAACCGTGGGTCAGATGTTCTACATTTAATATACTCATCTCTTTCTTTCCTCCGATAATAATGATACAATACTCTGTAAGGAGTATACATGATATTTGGGGCAATGTCACCTTTTTCTTAAGAATCAGGATATAAAATCTTAAGAAAGTAACTGTTTACATATTTTAAAAATCGGTTATACTTAGGGAGTAGAAAAAAGAGAAAAAGGACTGCTGCAGCAGATGGCAGCAGAAAGGAGTTTTATCATGAAAAAATTAACGGTATTATTGTGCACTATGGCATTAGGCTTTGGCCTCATTGCATGCGGTAAGCAGGCAGATGACAACAACCAGTCAAGCGAGGCAGAAAGCAGCGTAGTGGAATCATCAGAAGGATTAGTTGGAGAGCCTATTGAGGACAGCACTCCTGTTGAGGAAGAGCCTTCTATAGAAGCCGGAACTGAAATGGATGAAGGTATTGCAAGTATCAGAGAAGCAGTTATGGCTGCGTTGGGCGAGAATTACTGGCCGAATACGGAAATGCCTGTAGAATTCATGGATGCATACGGTCTGACAGCAGATATGTATGATGCTTTCTTTGGTGAGATGCCTATGATCAGCACCAATGTGGATACCCTGATCGTGATCAAGGCAAAGGACGGACAGGTAGAGGCAGTAGAAGGCGTACTGAATGCTTATCGTGACAAATTAGTGAATGATACCATGCAGTATCCTATGAACATCGGCAAGATCCAGGCATCCAGAGTAGATACCTTTGGTAATTATGTATGCTTTATCCAGCTTGGCGCAGATGTTATGGACGCAATGGATCTGGGCGATGAGGCAGTGATCAAACAGTGCCAGGAGCAGAATGAAATTGCTGCTTCAGCAATCAGCCAGGTAG
>CAYXQG010000332.1:0-1507 GCA_964467405.1 uncultured Acetatifactor sp.
GCAATTGCTGCCATCATTCCTGCAGCGCCGCCGCCCACTACTACTACTTTCTTCATAAATCCTCGTATCTGCCGTATCAGCGGCTGTTATTGTCTTTCTTTTCTTAAAGGATACTTCAGCATCGGTTCATCATCTATAAAATTGATCTCATCATTTAAATAAACCTGATAATTATTCCATGTATCCTCTAATGTCTCTAAATTCTCCTTCACATCCTCCGGGCACTTTAAGCACAGTGCCACCACCAGTGCATTGATCAGGCTTAACGGTGCTACCAGTGAATCCACTATAGAGACCATATCACTTCTTGCAAACAGATTACAGGAGGAATACAGATTCATGGGAGAATGCTGGGAATCCGTAATGGCGATCACCTTTGCATTCCTATCGTTGGCAAACTCCATTGCTTTTAAAGTACGCATGGAATATCTGGGAAAGCTGATACCGACAAAGCAGTCCTCCTCATTGATCCGGATCATTTGTTCAAAAGTTTCCGTAATACTGCTGGTGTTTAATAGTACCACATTGCCCCGTATCATATTCAGATAAAAATGCAGAAATGCTGCCAGAGGCTCGTTACTTCTCAGTCCCATGACATATATGGTTTTGGCATTTAAGATAATATCCACCGCTGTATCAAAGGCTTGCGGATCCAGTGTATTTATGGTGTCCTGGATCTTTTCTATATCCGCAGTCAATACAGTTGTCAAAAGCTCAGCCTGTGTGCTGTTTCCATATTTCACATCCATTTTCTGTAAGGTATTCAATTTCTTCTTTACACATTCCACCAGATCCTGCTGAAACTCCGGATATCCCTCATAGCCTATGGCCATTGCAAAGCGAACCACAGTAGACTCACTGATTCCAAGACCTGCACCAAGCTTTGCAGCCGTCATAAATACAGCCTGATCATAATGTTCCAAAATAAAGGAAGCAATTTTTTTGTGACTCTTACTCATATCTTTATAGTTTTCACTGATCTGGGCAAAAATATCATACTGTTTTTCCATGCATACCCTACCTTTTATTCCATAATTGCTTAAATTATATTGTACTTTTGTTTGAGAGGGATGTCAAGAAGGAAGCTTTCTTGCGCCAATTCCCTTATTTTGATACAGTAATATTTAGAAAAAAACCGGAAGAAAACAAACTGTTTTCCTCCGGTTTACTATATACAAATCTTATGAATTAGACAGGATATGCTCCATTCTGTGTATCTGCCTGGGTCATATCTACCTTCTCCTGCTGTGCCTGACGATACTTAAAGTAATCAGTAGCAACCTGAGGGAATAATGCATAGGACAATACGTCCTCATCCTGCTGCTTCCACTCAGCCATTTCACTTTCTAACTTCTCAAGCTCGTTAGGAATCAGGTCTGCATAACGGCAGGTAATTCTCTCTTCACCGGGAATAACCTTATCGATTACTTCCTGATTCATAGGCTTAACGGTCTGACCGTATTCACCACGAAGCACTGCCTTGGTTTCCTTAGTAGCCATCTTGTAT
>CAYXQG010000333.1:0-1464 GCA_964467405.1 uncultured Acetatifactor sp.
ACGCAGCCTCTTCAATGCCGGCTTTTTCCAGTTCATTTTTTCCCTGTATATAACAATCCTGATAAATCATGAGGGTTCTCCGTCTGCTTCTTCTGATGCACCCTGTGCAGCAGTCGTACCCGTTGTATCTTCTTTTTCTTCTTCCGGCTCATAGCCGAAGTTTTCAGCCAGATATGCTCTCCAGTCAAATACAGCCTCTACAGACGCAATTGCCACCTCGATCATTTTGCGATCCGGCTCCTTCGTTGTCATACGCTGGATCAGCATTCCCGGAGCTGACAGAATACGCACAATGATATTGTCACTTCTTCCGGCCAGTCTGATGATTTCGTAGGAAATTCCCGCTACCACCGGCATCAGGGCCACACGCAATACTACCTTCAGCACCACATTATCCACACGGATAAAGAAAAACAGGATGATGCTGACAAACATAACATAAAACAAAAAACTGGTGCCGCATCTTTTATGAAGTCTGGAGCTTTTCATTACATTTCTGACAGTCAGCTCCCGTCCTCTTTCGATACAATTGATACATTTATGCTCTGCGCCGTGATATCTGTACAATCTGTTAATATCCTTCATCAGGCTGATGCCCCAGACATACAAAACAAATATCAAAATACGCAGGCATCCCTCAAAAATTGCGATCAGAGATGCATTTTGTACATAATCCTGTACCAGAGAAGACAGAAAATAAGGAAGCACTATAAATATACCCACAGCAAGTATCACAGAGATGATGGTTACCACTGTTGTCATAATTTCCTCTGCTTTTCCCTTGGTGATCTTATTCAGTGCCTTATCAAATTTTGTTTCTTCTTCCTCTTCCTCATAAAAGCTTGCCGAAAAGTTCAGGCTTTTCGTTCCTAAGACCAGAGAATCTATAAAATTAAAAATACCTCTGATAAAAGGGAGCTTCTTAAACTTATTATCCTTCAGGACTCCCCGGTAATTTTGTATATCAATATCAATACTGCCATCCGGCTTGCGCACAGCTACTGCATAACGGTCCTGATTTTTCATCATAACCCCTTCTAAAACTGCCTGTCCGCCGATTCCTGAATAGCATACTTTTCTCTTCTTTTCCGCCATTGTAAAATTCCTCTCGATCTGGAAACATTTCAAATACCTAAAGAGTATAAAAGGTTGAGATAAAATACCTCAACCTTTTCGAAAGTCCTATTAGTTTGTAATACCGTATTTCTTGTTGAACTTCTCAATACGTCCGTCAGCTCTTGCAACCTTCTGCTGACCGGTGTAGAATGAATGACACTTGGAGCAAACTTCTACGTGGATTTCAGGCTTGGTTGATCCGGTTACGAAAGTGTTACCACAGTTACAGGTTACAGTTGCCTGGTAGTAATTAGGATGGATTCCTTCTCTCATGATTTTCACCTCTCTATATTAGTTAGCACGTTATAATTTTGTTCTCATCCGCACTGCTTATGCAACCACAAACAG
>CAYXQG010000334.1:0-1455 GCA_964467405.1 uncultured Acetatifactor sp.
GGGAATGGGTACTAAAAACATGACCACACCCCTTAGTGGGTGTGGTCATGTTTTTAGTACCCATTCCCCAGGGAGATTCCTTTACAACCATGTTGGATTTTATCAAAGGATTTCTCAGCAGTCTGCTGGGCGGTGCATTGCCGTATTTATTGCTGGTGCTTATGGTGGTATCTGCAGTAATGAGCCTGTATGATTATATTTGTAAGCCGGACTGGATCCGCAAAAATCATTATCTGACAAAGGCTTTTACCACCACTCCCTTATACCTGGTTTCCAAGCTGATCGGTGCAGCGGTAACCGTTATGGTAGTATTTGGAATCGGACCTGAGGCAGTGATCGGTGCAGATACCGGAGCAACCATGATCGGTCTGTGTGAAACATTACTTTGTATCGTATTGGGCTTCAGCTTCTTTTTGCCTTTTTTGACAGATTGCGGTGTGATGGAATTTTTGGGAATCATCTTAAAGCCGGTGGTACGTCCGTTGTTCCGTGTACCGGGCAGAGCTTCCGTAGATTTGATCGCTTCCTGGTTCGGAGCATCCAATGCAGCCGTAATCCTGACCAGAGAACAGTATATGAATGGCTTCTATACCAAGAGAGAGGCCGGATATATTATGACAAACTTTTCCCTGGTATCCATTCCGTTTTGTCTGATGGTAGCGGATACGATCGGAATTGCCAATCTGTTTCCGGCATTTTATTTATGTATCTGTGTGGTAGGCGTTGTACTGGCAGTGATCGTCGGACGTATTCCGCCGCTGTCTAAGCTTCCGGATACTTATCAGGAACAGACAGGAAAGCAGATCAACGAAGAGGTTCCTAAGGAAAAAGGTACTTTGGCATATGCATTGGAGATGAGCTGCAAGCGTGCAGAACGGTTCAATATAAAGAGTGTATTGTCAAGCGGCTTTGAGGTTGTAGTAGGTATGTTCTTTGACCTGCTTCCCATTGTAGTTGCATGGGGAACCATTGCTTTGATCATTGCAACCTACACTCCTGTATTTGACTGGATTTCCTATCCCATGGGTCTGTATCTGCAGGTGCTTGGTGTGGAGGAGGCCTTTTCAGTAGCCCCTGCGACTCTCATTGGTTTTACGGATATGTTCATACCGGCACTTTTGATTACCGGTGTAGCATCTGTTAAGACAAGATTTGTGATCGGTGTTCTGTCCCTGGTACAGATTATTTACTTGACAGAGGTGGGTGCCATTATCATTAAGAGTGAGATTCCCCTGAACTTCTGGAAACTGTTCCTTATTTTCCTGGAAAGAACGCTTATAGCGATTCCCCTGATTGTTTTGATCGCAAACATCTTACTGTAAGAAAGAATACAGAGAACTCGCGAAGGAAATTAATTTTATTAATAAAAAAATAGGGAAAAATCGTACACATTCTGTTATGTATTCGTATATTCCACAATATATTGTAGAAAAAAGTCAAACTTGGTCTATACAA
>CAYXQG010000335.1:0-1435 GCA_964467405.1 uncultured Acetatifactor sp.
AACAACAAAAAGGTTCAACGGTAATTGAAAATAATAGTACAGATTGTGGTGGATGTACGCCATCTGTAAGAAATGAATATAGTTATAGTGTTGAATATAATGGTGGTGCTGTAGAATGGAATCAAGTTGCAACACCAGTAGTATCACAAATAACAACAATTATAGAAACAGATAAAGGATGTAATGAAATAACATCTTCAACATCATCTAATATAACAGACTATTCAATATCATATTCTCCAAGTGGTGATAATACAAGTGAAGAAGATAGAACGGTAACAGCAACGGTAACATATGACGGCAATGAAATTGGTAGTTTTGATTATGTACAAAAGAAGAAATTTACCACTGATAATACACCGTTAGAACAAGCTAAAATGTATAGTAATGATTGTGAAACATTTTATTTTGAAACTCCTTTCAGTGACTATAATGCTAGAAAAGCTGTAGCTTATTCTACCATGTTAACTGATAATTTATTATGGACAAGAAGTTTTATTTTAAATTTAACTACTGGAGAAATAACCGAAAACAATTATAATAGTTTTCAACTATTAAATATTACAAATGCAGACGGTAGTGAATGTGGTAGAGATTTTAATAATAATGTACAATTTATTAACAAATACAGCACCTTTGATATTTCTATTTACAACGAAGGCTTTATTAATATTTATAATGATAGTGTTAGTAGAACATTTCCGAAAAATATAAACAGCACATTAATTTACCCTAATACATCTTTAACTAATTATTTAGAAATATATAAAGATTATTCAAATAACATACAAGAAGGTAGTGTTGAATATAGTCATGTGTATAATGATTTTAAATACAAGAATGGCCGTTTTGTATTTGACGGTGTTACTTATCGAACTGGAAATAGTGGTATGTTAAATGTACTTAATAAATATTGTTTCATATTCTCTGAAGGTAGGGAAATTTATTATTACAACATACAAACAAACACATTAAAATCATTAGGTTTTTTCTCTGTAATTGATGGACCGTTTGCATTTGCTTGTTTTTTGGAAAATAATTTATTAGCTTTAGGGGAACATTTTCTATTCGATACAGAAACAGAACAATTAACATATATTGAAAATTGTTATTGGTGTGAACATGCTGTTGGAAGATATGATGAACGTTCTTTCTATTTTTATTCTGAACAATACGGTTATTATTTTGATTTTGACAATATTTATTACAAAGATGGGAATGTTGTAACTCACAACGTTGATTTAAGAGGAAAATATAATTGTGAGTATTATATTATGAATGCGGAAGGTGTTGTTAGATTTTATAATGATTCTGAATATTGTAGAGAATTAATAGGTTTCAGTAACTCCAAAGTAATTGTTGAATATTTTGAAGGAATATACCCTAATCTAATTACATAATTGATTATACAATAGTATATTAACAATAATAAGTA
>CAYXQG010000336.1:0-1425 GCA_964467405.1 uncultured Acetatifactor sp.
GGTGGGGAGAACCCCTTGCCGATAATGGGCGATCACGTTCGGAAGAATCGGAGTGATATTAAACAGCGTTCGATCGCGGATAGTATCGCTTTCTCTTAGCGCAGAGAGTGAGACAGAACCCGAAAAATATAGCTGATCTACGATATCAAACTGCTTAGCAAGAGCGAGAACATCGGCCTCCAGCCCGTCTGCTTTTAGGTCGCAGTTGATCAGCTTGTGGTTTTCTTTTGCCAGCGAAAAAGCAACAGATAAATCGGGACAGCTATTAGAGGAAGGATCGTGACTCAAATACAACCCACCGTCAGCATTGCGCTGTACATCGACTTCAAAGGCATCGGCGGGAGTGCAAACGGCGTGCAGTAAATAGGCAAGGGAATTATCGGCTGTACCATCACAGCCAGAATGTGCGGTGATCAGAGTGTTCATGATTATACTCCTTCGGTAAAATGCGGTATTATAGCTCCTCCGCATATGTGAGCCCATGAATTGTTTGAATGTCGGAAAAAATATCGTCGCTTTTCTTTGCATTTCGCAATTTTAGGGTTGCGATAAAAGAGCGGACGCCATTGTCGTTCATGCTGTCGCGTTCAAGCTGGACAGAATCGATCTCAATGCCTAACTGCCGTACATGGCGCATAAACTCACCAAGACTGACTGTGCTTGACAGCTCAAAATAGATCTGCTTCACTTTTGCATGGCGGTGCATACGGTCGTCCCAACTGTGCAGGAGCGTCAGCACAATAAAAACGGTAGTGCTCCCGATGATAGCGGCTTCATAAAAGCCGATGCCAAGTGCCAAACCGATGGCTGCGGCAGCCCAAAGTCCGGCGGCAGTGGTTAAGCCTTTTATCTGATTGTGCTTTGTAACGACGATGGTACCTGCACCAAGAAAACCAATACCGCTTACGACCTGCGCCCCCATTCGGACGGGGTCACCGGTGCCAAACACCTGATAGATATATTGATTCGTCAGCATGATCAAACAAGAGCCAACACAAACCAGCATATACGTTCGCAGTCCTGCGGGGCGGTTTTTGAGCCCACGCTCCAGCCCGATAAAGCCCCCGAGAAAAAAGGCAACTGTGATCCGAATCACAACTGCGGCATAGGTCACTTCCCTGATTTCCATATATTTCTCCTGAATGAGCCGATACGCTTTGCTTTTTTTCCATGAAGTATGGGGTCGGAGACGTTCGCCCTAAAAAAATCGATCAAAGGACCCATGCAGAAAGCAGTTGCAATAGTCCCAATGCCTACAAAGGATGTGATTTCGTCAGCAGAACCACCGCCCAGCAGAAACATACAGATGCCGAAAGCAATGCATACGAGGTCTGTGCAGATCCGAACATATCGGAATTTTCCAAGATGCCATTTGTTCGTGCATACCAGTGCGATAGCATCGTAGGTTGAAACACCCAGATCGGC
>CAYXQG010000337.1:0-1416 GCA_964467405.1 uncultured Acetatifactor sp.
GAACGAACACCCCGCACTGTGCGTTTACAGAACGCATGGTGCGGGGTGTTTTTGTGTTTTCAGCGGTTTTAGGCGGGATATTCGATGCCCTGCACACAGGACACACCTTTGCACTTCACGAATCCCTCAACCATTGATTTTTCCCGCTTGATTCTAAGCCCTTTTTCTCCGAAAATCACTGCAAATTCAGCATGTTCGCAAAGTGTTTACAGTTTTATTTGAAAAACCGCCTTGACAATATTCATCGGAGAATGATGCTTTTTGCTTTATGAAATTTTATGACTGTCCGCCCATTACATCATCAACCATTTGTCTGGGCAGTACCATACTTTTTCCCATAGGATTAATCACAACTCCGTCGCTGTCAGAGCCGCGGAGCATACCCACATAATCATTAAAGGTAAAGCCAAATACAGTATGCTTTGTTCCTCTGCTCCATTTATCCAGCTCGCTTATATCAGTAAACGCCATGAAGTAGTGCTTTCCATCCTTTGCTGTCAGCATGGGCAGCTGAACCTTTGTTTCCGGAGTAAGCTTCATTGCACCCTTTTCATCCGGCTTGGGAAGCGGACTTAATATAACCGGTGAAAGAAATTTTGCATGTAAAATTTCTTCCATGACCATCTTGCGATGATCCGGTGTATTCTCCGCATACATTAATTCCAATGCTCCCACCAGCATAGGATTGGTAATTGTTTTGTCCTTCATACGATATCCCCTTATTATACTCTGTTATAGTTGATCAGACAGCCCTTTAAGATGATCTGTCGTTCCTCATCAGTCAGCTCACCCAGCTTTAATTCAAATTCCTCCAGACCGCCGTCCTTAACTACATATGCCTTAATCTGCTCTGCCTTATTCTCCACTGCTGCCTTAATACCCGGTATGAACAGATAATCCAGATTCTTAAACGGAAGCTCTCCCTCCTTGATCAAAAACGGAAGCATACCCCAGTTGATCAAATTGGAACGATAACGCTTGGTAGCATATTCATTGGCAATATTTGCCCAGCCGCCAAGCACTTTCTGGCAGCTTGCTGCCTGCTCTCTTGCAGAACCATCGCCGGGTTTTACTGCAAATATGGTAGAACCGAAGCCTGTATTGGAAGCATCTGCATTTGCAAATTGTACACTTACCGTCTTCATGATATCAGCCACCTCAGCAACTGCTTCACAGGGATCTATGCCTTCCATTCTTGCTTTTTCTGCTTTCTGGATCTCCTTCGCACGTCCTACATACATAGGATCCTTTCTGGAAAGTGCAAATTCTGCCAGTCCCAACGGATTGGAGCGATAGCTTGAGGTTTCACCGGAAGGAATCAATTCATCCGTTGTGGTAACAGGATCATGTATCTCACTGACTACCTTTAAGATCAGATTCTCAGGGAGTGCACCCATTGCCGGCCAGTCCTTGATG
>CAYXQG010000338.1:0-1416 GCA_964467405.1 uncultured Acetatifactor sp.
ATCTTTTCTTTATAATGCTTTTTGATATAGGATAAAATTTCTGATTTTCCGGCCCCTACTCCGCCGGTAATTCCTATCAAATACATGTCTCTTTCCTCTTTACTTATTTGTATAAGTCATTGACTGACCCGGTCGCAGGATCAATGTGCCTCATACCAGTTATCACCCACGTTCAGATCCACTTCCAAAGCCACCTCAAGCTGTGCCGCCTGTTGCATATTTTCAGCCAGTATCCTGCGAACCTGCTCCACTTCCTCATTTCTGACCTCGATCAGCAGTTCATCATGTACCTGCAGGATCAGCTTGGACTGTAAGCCGGCTTCCTTCAGGGCTTTCCAGACCTTTATCATTGCTATCTTGATAATATCTGCTGCCGTTCCCTGTATAGGAGAATTCATAGCCACTCTTTCACCAAAGGACCGCTGCATAAAATTCGAGGAAGAAAGCTCCGGTACGGGACGTCTACGTCCGTACATCGTCGTTATATACCCTTTTTCCTTGGCATCTACTACCAGTTGATCCAAAAATTCCTTCACCTTCGGATATGTGGCAAAATACTGTTCAATATATTCTGCTGCTTCCTTAACACTGATACTCAGATCCTGGCTTAACCCAAAAGAGCTGATACCGTATACAATTCCAAAATTTACTGCCTTTGCATTTCTTCTTTGTAACGGTGTGACCTCATCCAGGGGGATTTTAAATACTTTGGAGGCTGTTATTTTATGAATATCCTGGTCGGACCGATAAGCCTGTATTAATTCCTGATCTCCGGACATATGTGCCAATACCCTAAGCTCAATCTGGGAATAATCCGCGTCCATAAGCACACAGCCATCTGCCGGCACAAAAACACGGCGAATCCTTCTGCCCAGCTCCGTACGAATGGGAATGTTCTGCAAATTGGGCTCCGTAGAGCTGATACGCCCTGTTGCCGTAATCGTCTGATTAAAGCTTGTATGGATCCTGTTATCTTCGCCGATATAATTTGCCAGACCGTCCGCATAGGTGGATTTCAACTTAACAAGTCCTCTGTATTCCAGAATATCATTTACAATAGGATACTTAGGCGCCAGCTTCTCTAAAACATCCGCAGCCGTGGAATAACCGGTTTTTGTTTTCTTGCCTCCCGGGATCTGCATATGTTCAAATAATACTTCTCCAAGCTGTTTCGGCGAATTAATATTAAATTCCATACCGGCCTGTTCCTGAATACTCTTCTCCAGCTCATTGATTCTTTCAATCAAGGCTTCACCGTATTTTTCTAATTCTTCTCTTTTTACGGCAACGCCTTCCTTTTCCATGTCATATAATACAAAGGACAACGGCATCTCTATTTCCTGCATCAGTCTTTCCATGCCGCTTTCCACAAGTTTTCTTCGTATCACCTCTTCTGCAGCATAAGCCACATAGGAC
>CAYXQG010000339.1:0-1410 GCA_964467405.1 uncultured Acetatifactor sp.
TCCGAGCACCTCCGCAAGATTGAGGAGAATACCGGTGATTGCAAGGATTCCCTTTCAGCGATCAAGGAAGATATTAAGAAGATTATTCGTGACGGACTAAAGATGAAGTGATATGGACAAGATATTAGGCGGACAGGTATTGATAAACGGTGTGGATATATGGACCGAATACGGTGCTTTCCTGACAGAAGAGAAGAAAGGCGGCCGTGAGAACCAGACAGCCATACTCAAGCCGTCCAAAGTGAAGAAGCATACGGCGGTCGACATCCGGGAAGAGAACGGAAAGAAGTATTCGCAGAAGCTGGAGGTGGCCAATGACGAACGTGAGGTGACGCTTCACTTCGCCCTGATGGCCGACACCAAAGCCGGCTGGCTGGAAAGATACCGGGCGTTCATCGCCTTCCTCAAGCAAGGGGATGACGGCTGGCTGGACGTGAACTTCACGGAACTGGGGCTTACCCTGCGGATGTTCTATGCGGACAGCACCAAGTTCGAGCCGCTTACCTACTTGTGGAAGGAAGGCAAGCAGGCCAGCCGTTTCAAGGTCAAGTTTACGGAACCTGACCCCATTATATAACCATTAGAATGACATTGGAATATGCTTATAACCCTATACAACAGCAGCAAGGAAAAGAAGGCGGTCTTCGGTGTGAACGACAGCAGCTCCCAGGTGAAGGAAATCCATTCGGATAACGTCCTCAGCCTTTCCTTTACCCTGTATGAGCATATTGAACTTGACGTGAACGACTACGTGGACTTTGAGGGGGAACGCTACCGGATGACCGAACAGTACAAGCCGACGCAGAAGTCCATGCAGGAATGGGAGTATAACGTCAAGCTGTACGGCATAGAGAGCCTTATCAAGCGTTTCCTCGTGCTGAAGACCGTAGATGGGGAGAATGAGCCGGTCTTTTCCCTTACTGCCCCTGCCCGTACTCATGTTGCCATGATTGTGGAATGTATCAATCTGGGCATGGGAACTACGGACTGGAAGGTCGGGGAAGTGGCCGATACCGGAAACATTACCATAGACTATGAAGGCACCTACTGCCATGAGGGGCTGAAGAAGGTGGCCGAAGCGGCCGGTACCGAATGGTGGTTTGACGGCATGACGGTGAACGTATGCCGTTGCGAACATGGCGGGGAACTGACCCTCGGCTACGGGAGCGGTATCCTGTCCATTGAACGGGGGACCGCCGACAACGTGAAGTTCTATACCCGTCTGTTCCCGGTGGGAAGCAGCCGTAACATTGACCCGGCACGTTACGGATACAGCCGTCTGCAGCTGCCCGACGGTGCCAAGTATGTGGACGTGAATACGGACAAATACGGAATCATCCACCATTATGAGCAGGACGCCTTTTCACATATATATCCGAAACGTACCGGTACGGTAAGCAGTGTACGCAG
>CAYXQG010000340.1:0-1391 GCA_964467405.1 uncultured Acetatifactor sp.
GACTTGCAACATACCTATCTTTTACTAAGCTCTGCAGTACAGCATTCGCACTATTTGTACTTGTAGCAAACGAGTGTACTTCTCGATCTTCCATAAAGAATCCTTGCAGATATCGATCTCCTGAATATTCTTTTCTTGCAAAAATACCTATTCGCTTCTTTTTCCCTTCTCTGGAGCTTCTTCCCTGTATCCGAATTCCAATCTTTTGATTTGATACTTCTTTTCCTGATTCCAAAAATTCAAGATTGCCAATAACTTCCCATTTTCTTCCACTTCGAAAAATATTGGCAATCGTATCATCATCTATCTCTCCTGAAAGATATTTTTCATCATAATCTTTACCGGTTACAAAAATTCCATCGTCACCAAATAAGTCGTCGTAATCCGCAGTAATCGACAATACATTTCTGTTCAAGTACTCATTTTGTCCCACAAAATAAGTCTTTGTTACAACTTCACTTTTCTGCTCCTCTCCCAGCATTGCGACAGCACGAATGACTACCGCCTTATCAACCAGAGTAGTATCTGGAGAATAACCACTCCAGTCTTTTCTGATATTTCGCACCGCATTGATCACATTTGGCTGATCAGTGATATTTTCAATCTCGATACCATTTTCATATACTTTTGAAGTTTTATCCGGAATACTTCCATCTGTTGTATAATATATCGTCTCCCCCGGTTCTGCCTGAAGTGTTAATGTAAATTTTTCTTCATAAAAACCACTTTCATGGGAAAATTGTGGTTCTCTCAGACTTTTAGCCGGCAAACTCTTCTTCCCATCATTACTTTCCAGAATTGAAGATTCCATCACACCCCATTCTTTTGCTCCATCAGAAACTCGTGCATATACCGTTCCAAATTCCTGTTTCGGAACATAAATACTGTCGACAAGATTTCCTTCTCCATCTGATAAAAAGATTTCCTCTCCTTCCGGATTTATCTTAAAATTTAAAGAATCTCCACTGTTCTTTTTCCCATTCGCATACAACACTGCAAATCCTTTCGCCGGAACAGTAACCTCAAAAATCTGATCTTTTTTCAAATTTGATTTATCATCGGATATGTACCAGCCATCCAGTGAAATATCTTTCTTTGATGCATTATAAATTTCTATGTAATCACTTCCATAGTATCCATCTCTTTTTATATCGGCATCCCAACTGCGCACTTCATTAATATAGATCCTCTGATTTTCTGTGATCTGTTTTCCAATTATCAGTATGCTTACACACATAAAAAGTGTCATTGAAAGAATCGTACACTTTCTTTTCATTTGCTTTCTCACCTGTCTCTATGTATAATATTTCTATATTTTAAATCAAATCATAAAAATCTCAATTTTAAGGAGCATCCATGAATACTTTTTTCATAAAAAATTCACTATTTCA
>CAYXQG010000341.1:0-1389 GCA_964467405.1 uncultured Acetatifactor sp.
GTCTTACTTCCTACGATAACATCCGCTGCCACGCCATGCTCATGAAGCCATTTTACCTGCGGATATACAGGTGCTGCACCAACACCTCCTGCTACAAAAAGAATTTTTTTCTGCTTAAGGACTTCCAAATCCTCCTCTACCAGTTCGGAAGGACATCCGAGAGGTCCTACAAAATCATGGAAGGCATCTCCGGCCTTTAACGCTGACATCATCTTAGTACCGGCACCAACGATCTGGAATACAATGGTTACGGTACCTTTTTTTCTGTCATAGTCGCAAATGGTCAAAGGAATTCTCTCCCCGTTCTCATCCATTCTGACAATTACAAATTGTCCCGGTTCACACGCATGTGCTACTCTTTCGGCTTCCACTTCCATCAAATAAATGTTTGTGGTCAGTTCCTGTGCTTTTAAGATTTTATACATTTTTTTATACACCTTTCGTTGTATTTTATAATTCAATCTGGTATTCCTTAGTAACTACTTTGCTTACAACACCATATTTATTCACACTGATCGCCTTGATTTCATACTCCCCTTCATACATGAACAGGGGCATGCTGAAAATCTCGCTCTCCACGGTAGGTTCACTACCATCCGTGGTATAATAAACCATTTCTCCTTCTCCGGCCCTGATCTTTAGCGGAATGATTTCTTTGTAATAACCCGCTTCATAAGAAAAGCTTGGTTCGGATACCATATACTCCTCGTATAGCTTTACAATACTTTTATTATTGCAATCCTTCAGCAAACTGTCAATGCTTTGATAGGATTTTTTTTGGACATAATAAGAAATCAATTCCTCATAAGCCAGTTCAGTCTGCTCCGCCGAAGAATAGGAGCTGTTTATGAGTAGCAAAAGATACTTTTCATATTGCTCTTCATCCTGCATTTTTTCATAACAGCTGACCAGATAGCTTAAGACAAAATGATAGGATTCTTCCATATACGGAACCTGCTCATAATACCTGATTGCTTCAGCATATTCTTTCCTGTCTGCGCACTGATTTCCCCTGTTGATCAAATATTCCGATGAAGAAAAGAAATACCTAAGAGACAGGATACAAAGCACAATGCAGATCACCACGATCACAACAAAGGCCGGATAATGATTCCGTCCGGTCTTCTGATCCGTCCTCTCAGGATTATTCTTTGGTCTTGTCACATCAGCAACGATCCTGCTCATACTCTCATCAAGCCTTGTCTCCATCTCCGGTTCAAAGATTGGGACCATATGGATTTCTTCACCGCATTCCGCACAATACAATTTACCTTCCGGAATTTGAGCTCCACATTTATTGCATTTCATATGTGAAGTACTCCTTATATTATATTTTGCAAAGCTACGCTTTCTACACAATTTTTCATAAGCATAGCAATTGTCATAGGG
>CAYXQG010000342.1:0-1382 GCA_964467405.1 uncultured Acetatifactor sp.
AGTATACAGTCAATAAAGTCATATCCGCTTGATTTTACAATATTAATCGGAACTTGTAAAGCATTTTCAAGATCGGTTTTGGTTAAATCATCCAAAAAAACCTCTTCTCCGCTTCTCAAAACATTTTGAGGCAAAAGAAGTCTTGTGCCTAATTTTTTACCCGTCAACTGTTTTTGAATATCCTGTCCTGTAAGCAAACCGGAAACAGTGATCCTTTCCCCGAAAAACTCATTGACGATCTTGTATACATGAATCTTCAGATTAGGAAAGTATTCTTCCAGAACACGTGCCATCCTTTCAATATAAGGATAAGCCAAAAGACCTGTTGCCATGGATATCTCCTCTGTAACACTAGCATCCGGCAGGCTTCTTTCCTCCTTCAATTTACAAATACCGTCCTGAAATTCCTCCAGCATCAGTCGTACCATGCCCACACCATTTTCCAGCTGCAGGTAACCGTCATAGCGTTCCTCCTCCGGCATTGGGCGATCTGCCAGAATATACCACTCATCGCTGGCATGTATAAAATGTGTGCCATATTCCGCATACAATTTTTTCTGCCATTTTTCAATGATGTCAATGACCTTTTCCGCATCCTCCTTTTCAAATGGCTCCAAAGGATATAATCCTTCCCGATATTTGGAAAGTCCCACAGGAACTACGGATACACTTTCCAGATTCGGCAGATATTTTGTAAGCTCCTTAATACTGTATTCCAGCTCTTCACCGTCATTTATGCCCTTACATAATACGATCTGACCATTCATTGTAATACCTGCTTCATACAAAGTATCCACCTTCTTCAATGCTTCTCCTGCAAAACGGTTGTTCAACATTTTACAGCGAAGCTCCGGATTCATTGTCTGGAAGGAAATATTGATCGGTGATAAATGATATCTGACGATTCTGTCAATATCATGATCCGACATATTGGTAAGTGTCACATAATTTCCCTGCAGAAAAGACAATCTGGAATCATCATCCTTAAAATACAGGGTATCCCTCATACCCTTGGGCATCTGGTCAATGAAACAAAAGATGCACTTATTATGGCAATGACGATATTCATCCATCAGTCCGTTATCAAATTCTATTCCCAGATCCTCATCAAATTCCTTATCCACTTCCAAAAGCCACTGTTCTCCGTCCTGCTTTTCGATCAGAACCTCGATATAAGTATCCTGAATCAGGAATTGATAATCAAAGATATCCTCTATTTCCGTATTATCTATGGATAAAAGCTTATCCCCTGCTTCTATTTCTAATTCTTCCGCAATACTTCCCGGAAGCACACGGCTTATAATATGCTGTTTCTTCATTTTTCCTCCACCACATAAGATTCGCATGCGCGCACTTCGTGCTCACCCGTGCTTCGCACTGGC
>CAYXQG010000343.1:0-1374 GCA_964467405.1 uncultured Acetatifactor sp.
GGGCAATGGTCTATATGGTTTACGGTATTTAAAGGTATAGATTCAGTTAGAGCACGATTAATTTCGGATTTTCCTGGTACCTGTGCATCTTGCTTTGACGCAAATAATCACTACGAACCCATTGAGAGAAATCCAGGCAGTCCCGATCCAGTATAACTAAATCTTTCACTATAGCAAGGCAAGTATTTTAATGCATGAGGCATTACAATACTTGCCTTACTTGTTTGTACAAAAGTAAGCGTCTCCAGGATGCCGTAGCAGCATAATAAAAGCAGGGTCATTGGCCCTGCTTGTTCTTTTTCCAGCGATCTGGAAGTATGTCTCTGTATGCTTCCGGTGTGGCGGACTGCTGCGGAACATCTGCTCTGTTAAGTATGTCTGTGAGGTACTCGAAGAAGTTTATCTTGTGCAGTCTGCATGAACATGCGAGGGAGTAGAAGACGCATCCTCGTTCTGCTCCGGCATGACTGCCGAAGAACAGGGAGTTCTTTCTCGATAAGGATATGTACCTGTTGATTCTCTCAATGAGATTGTTGTCCCACGAGTAGTCTCCGCCAGTTGGTATGGCCTCGATTCCGTCCCATTCGTTGAGCATATAGTTGGCAGCCTTGTACATCTGCGACTTTGGAGGATACTTACGAGACTTTGACTTGATCCGAAGCAGCGTCTCTTTCATCTGACTGAGTATCTGTGGCGCATACTCCTGTCTCCATCTCAGATTATCCTCGACTGTCCAGTCGTCTTCTCCGATCTTATGCTTGTGCTCGTTCTGATATAGCTGATTGGCCAGAGTCAGTATCTTGTCTGCATCGGGATTGCCTTTCATGTCCAGGAGCTCTCTCTTGCAGTGCTGTAGGCAGGCAAGTCTCAGTATCTTGCCTCCGGATTGGGCAGCAACTTTCTTGTAAGCTCCTAGACCATCTGACTGTATTGCTCCGCGATATCCCTCAAGCTCTTTCAGTATCACTTCCTCGCTTCTTGAACCGTCATCATAGAAGAAGTATGCAAGACCAAGATGTGCAGCTACAATCACCCAGACATAACCCTTGCGACTTCCTTTGCCATTGTTCAGCTCCTTCTTTACAAGAACTCTGTGATAGGTCTCGTCACAACAGAGATAGCTATCTTCCTTGACAGCCTTCTGCATGGCCTTGTAAAGGTTGTCGAACAGAAGCGCGGTCTTCTTCAAAAGACCATGGGCTGTCTGCTTGTCGATATTGAAGCCGCTCTCATTGAAGTATGCCACGATACGCTCCACCGGCATAGAGTACAGATAATGGAGCTGTGCTATGCCTGCAATGAACGATCCGTCGAAGCTTGAGTTCTGAAGAGGCGCAAGAGGAGCCTTGGCGCTTACGAGTCTGTCACCGTCCT
>CAYXQG010000344.1:0-1370 GCA_964467405.1 uncultured Acetatifactor sp.
ATCTTATAAACCATAGTATACCTCAAAAGCGCAATATCTGGCTGAAATTTTATCGGTTACGACTAGAATTATAAAGTAAATGAGATAAAATGTAAATATAAAAGGAAGGATTGTTGTAAATTGTGCAACAAGGATTGCAATATTTTGAAATTATGTGAAAGAAGGGGTATGAAGGTATGGAAAAAAATAAAATTGCTTTGCAGCTGTTCTCTGTGAGACAGGATTTGAAGGAGGATTTTTACGGTACTTTAAAGCAGGTAAAGGAAATGGGCTACAGCGGCGTGGAATTTGCCGGACTTTATGACAATGATCCTCTTGAGGTAAAGAAAATGTGTCAGGAAATTGGTCTGGTTCCCATATCAGCCCATGTACCGTTTCAAAAGCTTTTGGAGGAAACGGAAGCAACAATTGACTGTTATAAGAAGCTGGGTGTCAGGTATGTAGTCATCCCTTCCCTGGCAGAGGAGTACAGACCGGGTCACGAAAAGTTTCCTGATTTTACAGAGGCACTTATAAGAATCGGTACGGCACTGGCGAAGGAGGGTATGGTATTACAATATCATAATCATGATTTTGAATTCGAGAAGCTGGATGGGGAGTATTTACTGGATATTATGTATCGTACAGTGGACCCGGCCTATCTGCAGACCCAGCTGGATACCTGTTGGGTCAATGTGGGAGGAGCAGATCCTGTTGCATATATCCATAAGTATGCAGGCCGTATCCCTACCATTCATTTAAAGGATTTTGCAGGCAGCAAATCTGAAAATATGTATGTTTTGATCGGTGTAAATGAGGACAAGAAGCAGGAAACAAAGGGAACCTTTGAACTGCGTCCCGTAGGAAAGGGTGTACAGGATTTCCCGTCCATTATTGAGGCGGCAGATCAGGCCGGTGCAGAGTGGTTTATTGTAGAGCAGGATTCGCCCAGTCTGGGACTTACTCCCCTGGAGTGTGCAAAGGCCAGCGTTACATATTTATTAAAGGATATCTTAGGTTAATCAGAGGAGGAGAGCATTATGGCAGAAAACAGTATTTTGGATGAATTTAAAGAAATTCAGGAGGAGACAGTGATCGATACGTCCAAAAAGCTGCGTATCGGCATCATTGGTACCGGCTGGATCGCAAAGCAGCATATGAAGAGTTATCTGAAAATGCCGGATGTGGAGATCGTAGCAGGCGCAGACCTGGTAGAGGGTAAGGCCGAAAGCTTCTTTAAGGATCTGTTTGATATGGAGGTGAAGTGCTATCGCAGCCATAAGGAAATGCTGGATGATGAATCCCTGCAGCTGGATGCGGTAAGTGTATGTACTTATAACAGAACCCATGCGGAGTGTACGATCTATGCATTACAAAAGGGTGTGCATGTG
>CAYXQG010000345.1:0-1367 GCA_964467405.1 uncultured Acetatifactor sp.
AATCTACACCCTTAATCTGTACAGTCTCCATTTCCATAAAGCTGTTCTCGCCTACATGAACGATGGTTTCGGGGTTCATGATGCGCTCTCCCTTACCGTCGCCGCTTCCATAATGCTTCTCGACGTATTTTACATGAGAATTTTTACCGATAAAGAAGCTGTGGATACCATCATGCTTGGAAGCCAGATCCCCTCCGTTGTGAATGCCGCATCCGGCAACGATGGTCACATCACAATCATCTCCAATGTAAAAGTCATTATAAACCATTTCCGTTAATCCGCTCTGGCTTAATACAACGGGAATGTGAACACTTTCCTTCCTGGTGCCGGGTTTGATGATAATGTCAATGCCCTGCTTGTCCTGCTTTGTAACAATATCAATATGAGCAGTAGTATTGCGTCCTACAGAGGCACCGTTTGCACGGATATTGTATGCTCCGGCAGGAACCTCATGAAGATCGGCAATCTGCTCCAGTAAATTTTTTTGTATTGCATCCATGGTAAAATCTCTCCTAATTCTGTACTTCCTGATAAAATTTGCAGCTGCCGGTTCCGTTTAACAGTTCAGGCAGGATATCTGCCTTGCTTCCATGGGACTGAACCATACCGTCTGCAATGATGATGATCTCGTCAGCAATGTTTAAGATGCGTTCCTGGTGGGAGATAATGATCAGGGATTTGTGCTGCTCATGGAATTCCTCAAATACCTTGATCAGATTATTAAAGCTCCACAGATCAATTCCGGCCTCCGGCTCATCGAAGACAGAGAGGGGAGTGTTACGGGCAATGATCGTTGCAATCTCTATACGCTTTAATTCACCGCCGGAAAGAGAAGCATCTACATCCCTGTTAATATAATCCCTGGCGCATAAGCCTACCTTGGATAAATATTCGCAGACACCGCTGACATTAAGGGAATCTCCTGCAGCCAGTGTGATCAGGTCTTTTACCTTGATCCCCTTGAAACGTACCGGCTGCTGGAATGCAAAGCTGATGCCCAGATTAGCACGCTCTGAGATGCTCATCTTTGTAATATCCGTACCATTAAAAAGTATATTGCCCGAAGTCGGTGTTTCAATACCCATGATCAGCTTGGCAAGGGTGGATTTACCGCCACCGTTAGGGCCTGTGATTGCGACAAACTTCTGATCATCTATCGTAAGATTTATATTTTTTATGATTTCTTTTTTGGCAGAGTTTTCATTATCTACAATAAAAGATACGTTTTTTAATTCTAACATAAAGACCTCCTTACAATAACACTCATATAGTATAGCATAAAGTTGAAAAAGAATAAATAGATTTTTAAAATTAGGTATTGACTTTTCCTTTTAACATGATATAATAGTCAATGTTGCAGGTGATAC
>CAYXQG010000346.1:0-1364 GCA_964467405.1 uncultured Acetatifactor sp.
ACCTGCAGGCAAGGTAGACAGTCAGCCGATCCCCGGCCCCGGTTTGGGTCTACGCTGTACACGTGCTATTACCAGAGATCGTCTGCATGCACTCCGCGAAGCAGATGCAATCCTTAGAGAAGAATTTGACAAAGCAGGTCTGACAAGCCAGATCTGGCAGTTCTTTACAGTAGTTCCTGATATTACCTCTACCGGTGTAAAGGATGGCAAGCGTCTGGATTACTGGCCGGTGATCATACGTGCCGTAAATACAGTGGATGCTATGCACTGTACTGTTCCGAGAATTGACTGGGATATCCTGGAGAAGATTACAAATCGTATTTTGACAGAAGTTGATGGTGTGTGCCGTGTTTGCTACGACCTTTCACCGAAGCCGATTGCAACAATTGAGTGGGAATAAATTGATTATCAAAAAGGATATTTTGTCATGGTAAAGCATATTATTTTATGGCAGTTAAAGGATGAGCTGTCTGCAGAGGAAAAGGAAGCTGTGAAGGCAGGCATCAAAGAGGGCTTAGAGGGACTGGCAGGTCAGATCCCGGGACTGGTACAGATCAAGGTGCAGACACAGTGCCTGGATTCTTCCAATACGGATGTGATGTTAGATTCTGCATTTGAGGATGAGGCGGCCTTAAAGGGCTATGCGGTACATCCTGCACATGTAGCGGTGGCAGATACTAAGGTAAGACCCTATACGAAGACAAGGGCCTGCATGGATTTTGAGATCTAGCAGGCTGCCTGTAAAAGGCTGCTTACGGAATACAGCATAAAAGCAATATAAAAGGCGTTCCTTCGGGAACGCCTTTTGTGTTGCTTTATTTGCTTTGTTTATAACTATTCTTTGTCATGAATCTCGCTGTGATATTCCTGTAAAGATTTAATAGGGCTGCTTGCATTGGTCTTGATATAATGAATACCCTCTGCAGTTGCCTTGGCAGCAGCAATGGTAGTCATGTAAGGAATCTTGCCCTTAATAGCAGCTTTACGTAAGTAGCTGTCATCTGTTGCACTGTCCTTGCCGGCAGGAGAGTTGATGATCATATCTACCTTGCCATTGGTAATGAGATCAAGTACGTTAGGACGTCCCTCAGATAATTTCTTTACTCTTTCAGCCGGGATGCCTGCTGCAGTCAAAGCATCACAGTTACCGCCGGTTGCCAGGATGTGGAAGCCGTCTTCAGCAAGCATCTGGGCAACTTCTACGATCTCAGCCTTATCCTTGCGGTTTACGGAGATCAGTACGGTTCCTTCCAAAGGAAGCTTGGACTGAGTTGCCTCCTGTGCCTTGTAGAATGCTTCACCATAGGAAGAAGATAAGCCTAATACTTCACCGGTAGAACGCATTTCGGGTCCAAGGAGAGGAT
>CAYXQG010000347.1:0-1364 GCA_964467405.1 uncultured Acetatifactor sp.
TATCATTGCAGCTTGCTACCGGATATACCGTCTTATCCGGATAAGTCATTGCATTTAAAAAGGTATTTAAGGAACCCTTTACCAACTCCACAAAGGGATCCTTTACAGGGAATTCCTTTGAACCGCAAAGAACGGAATGTTCCAAAATATGAGGCACTCCCGTAGAATCCTTAGGGGGTGTACGAAAACCGATATAAAAGACCTTATTTTCATCATCATTTGAGATCAATGCTACCTTAGCCTTTGTCTTCTTATGGCGCAGCACATATCCGACAGAATTTAAGTCCTCCAGTTTTCTTTTTTCTATGATTTCGTATGCGGATAAACTTTCTATTGTTTTCATATAAATATCCTTTCTACACAGTAAACATCATCATTCCCAGTTTGCTGATCATCAGCTCCTGAATAAAGATGCCGTCCTTTTCTTTTTCACTCTTTGTAAGCTCTGCTAAATCTGTCAGGGATATGATTTCGGTCTGATACACACGCTTTGTCTTTCCGAATATACCAAATAAGGGCTTCTTATTGACCAGACGGCTGATTTTCACCTTTGCCTTCAGCTGTTGGTAAGTCCTGTAAGAAAAATCCCCCTTCTTTATATAGTACAAATGGCTTTCCAGGGTAGTCTCCATTCCCATATCCGGCACAATGTAGCGTTCTATGATCGTACGGAACTTAAAAGGAATATCCTCATTCTCCATAATCTCTGCATAGCTGTACTTACTGCCCAGATACAAAAAGCCGGTATCCATCATACTATATTTATAATCTTCATAAGTCTGCTTTATCATCCTATGCTTCATCCTCTATATATTCAATATTATTACCGCTGAATTTGATTGCCTCCCGGATGGCTTTTGCAGAAAGCTTCGTCTCCTCTGCCAACTCCTCCACTGTTACCTTACGGCGCAGCTCCTCGGACAATTCCCTGGCAGCTTCCATTACCTTATTGACTTTCTGCACCACCTTAAGGTCGGTTTTTTCATTGGAAGCATTCTCCGCAATATGATCCTCCATGGCATCCATGATCATTTTTCCAAGCATTCCCTGTGCTTCTGCCGGCTTTTCCAGGCAGCCCAGCATGGTCGTACCGATTGCCAGTGCTACATTACCTTCTCCGATCAGATCCTCTAATAATACGCCCTGACCGGTATAAAGCTTGGCGATTTCCACCACATCTGCCAGATATATTTCTGTCAGTCTGCCCTGTGCGCTTATGTCTCCTGCCATTGCAGAGATTGTAATCGCTTCCTTTTCTCCGTCACTTACGGGCTTAAGTGCAGCGATCTCATCCAGATAATCCTGCAGATAATTTCTCTCCTCCTCCGTCAGATAATCATCCATATTAAGGGGCTGGTTTATAC
>CAYXQG010000348.1:0-1340 GCA_964467405.1 uncultured Acetatifactor sp.
TTTCATGCGTAATATATATCTCAGATAGTTAATAAACTATCTCCCCCCCCTCATAAGAAAATCGCGAGAAAGCTCCGGGAGACCGGAGCTTTCTTGTGCCCAAAATTATCAAAAGCAGTATTTGCACAATTATGACGCAGAAAAATACATTTACATATTGCAAAGGATAATTTATAGTATATTTAAGAAAGCTGACGATGATTGTGTAAGAGAAATGAGGTGGCATATGGATTTAAGATATTTATTAGAGAAAATAGAGTACGAATGTGTGCAGGGAAGCATAGAGAAGCAGGTGACGGAGGTAGTATATGACTCCCGTAAGCTTACAAAAGACTGCCTTTTTATATGTATCGAGGGTGCCAATTTTGACGGACATGATTTTGCTGCAGAGGCCGCAAAGCAAGCAGGCGTATTGGTAGTTTCCAAGGATGTGGACGGCCTGGAGGAGTATGACGTGACTGTGATCAGGGTGGAAAATACCCGTTATGCCATGGCATTTATTTCTGCAGCTTATTTCGGATATCCGGCAGAGAAGCTTAAAGTGATTGGTGTAACAGGTACGAAGGGAAAGACAACCACCGCCTATCTGGTAAAGTCCATTTTGGAAAATGCAGGCTATAAAGTAGGACTGATAGGTACCATAGAGGTTATTATCGGTCAGAAGCATATTCCTGCACTGAATACAACGCCGGAGTCCTATGTGCTTCAGTCTTATTTTGCAGAAATGGTTAGTCAGGGACTGGATGCAGTTGTCATGGAGGTATCGTCTCAAGGGCTGATGTTGCACAGAACACAGGGATTTGTGTTTGATTTCGGTATATTTACCAATCTGGAGCCTGACCATATTGGTCCTAATGAGCATGAAAGCTTTGAGGATTATTTGCGTTGTAAGGGCTTATTGTTTAAGCAGTGCAGAGTCGGTATCGTCAATACAGATGATAAGCATTGCAGTCAGGTTATCGAAGGACATACCTGCAGCATTGAAAAATTCGGCCTGAGCAGGGATGCAGATCTGCGGGCGGAAAATTTACAGCTTCTTCGTAAAAACGGAATTCTGGGAGTAAGCTTTAATGTCAGGGGACTGCTGGATTTTTCGGTGAAGGTGGGAACACCCGGCAGATTCAGCGTATATAATGCACTGACTGCCATTGCAATCTGCAGACATTTTGATGTAGATCAGGAAAGCATGCAGAGGGCATTGCTGCAAGCACATGTAAAGGGACGTATTGAGCCGGTAAAGGTATCGGAGAAATATACCCTGTTAATTGATTATGCACACAATGCCATGAGCTTAGAGAGCTTATTAAGTACCTTACGGGAATATCATCCACACAGACTGG
>CAYXQG010000349.1:0-1327 GCA_964467405.1 uncultured Acetatifactor sp.
TATTTATTCCTTCAGTTGTTCCCTAACCAGTTTAATTACGGTGCCTGACAGCAGAAATACACCTATCAGGTTGGGAATGGCCATCAGACCATTGCAGGTATCGGAAATACTCCATACCAGTCCCAGGTCTATGGTTGCTCCCAAAATTGCTACGAAAGAATAAGCTACCATAAAGGGCTTAACTGCCTTCGCAGAAAATAAAAATTCAATACAGCGTGCTCCATACAGGCCCCAACCGATAATGGTAGAAAACGCAAAGCAGCACATAGCAACTGCCGTAAAGATTGATACCCAGTTGCCGTATGTAGAAGTAAAGCCCAGAATGGTCAGCTCTGCTCCTGCAGCCTCACCGTAAGCGATCGGTATTCCGCTGCAAAGAATGGTCAATGCCGTCAGTGTGCAGATGATGATCGTATCTGCAAATACTTCAAAAATGCCAAAAAATCCCTGCTGCACAGGTTCTCCTGTATCTGCACAGGCATGTGCGATCGAACCGGTACCCAGACCGGCTTCATTGGAAAAGATACCTCTGGATACACCCTTTGTCACAGATGTAAAAAAACTTCCGACTACACCGCCGGTGACTGCTGCCGGATCAAAGGCACCACGTACGATCACAGACAGCACCTGGGGTACCCGATCAATATTCAGGATCACCACTCCACAGCCCAGCACAATATATAAAATTGCCATAAAGGGCACTAATCTCTCCGCCACTCTGCCAATTCGGCTGATTCCGCCAAGCAATACTCCCCCTACCAGCAGCATGATGATCACACCAATGATCAGATTACTGAGTTTAACACTTTCCTGCGGAATAATGTTGAAATTCAGTAACGCAGAATTGATTGCCGCCGTGATCGTATTTACCTGGGTCGCATTGCCGGTTCCGAATACTGTGATCGTACCCAAAACAGCAAACAAGGCTGCCAGCCAGTGCCATTTCTTACCCAGACCGTTTTTAATATAATACATGGGGCCGCCTACCAGCTCACCACGTTCATTACGTTCCCTGAAATGTACTGCAAGAACGACCTCCGAAAACTTGGTACACATGCCCAAAAAGGCAGATACCCACATCCAGAAAACCGCTCCCGGTCCACCAATGGCGATAGCTCCTGCAACGCCTGCAATATTTCCCGTTCCTACGGTCGCGGACAGGGCTGTACAAACTGCCTGAAAAGGTGTCATGGCACCTTTTGAAGCTTCCTTCTTTTCAAAAATCTTTCCGATGGTCTGTTTCATTGCCATAGGAAATTTGCGTATCTGTATAAATTTCATCCGGATACTTAAATACAATCCTACGCCAATAATACAGACCATAGCC
>CAYXQG010000350.1:0-1318 GCA_964467405.1 uncultured Acetatifactor sp.
TCTCTACACCGTCATCTTCCTCTTCTTCAGGTACGGTACCGGCCTCCTCCTGCGCTTCCAGGATACGTGTTTCCAGCTTTTTAAAGAACTTATTGTACAAGCCCGCCGAAACCATAGCAGGCACTGAAATACCGAACATCAGCACAAACGGGAAGATCTCAAAATTGTAATACAAAGCTACCAGCGGGATTAGATAGGCAATGATCATCAAAATGGTCTTGGGGAACTGTAAAACAGCGATACCCAGGGCATTTTTCATGGTATGGAAGGTTGTATTGCTGAATTTGGCCATTACAGGGAATACCATCACTGCCATAAATACTACCAAGACGCTTACTGTCAGCAATACAAGCTTTAACCAGGGATAGAATTCCATGCCTGACTGCAGGATGATGATAAAATCCGTGATCAGGATGAATACAGCCAGCAAAATGATCAGCCATACAATGGTTGCCTGCTTGAAATTCTCCTTAAAGGCCTTAAAATAGCCACGCATAATATAAGTTTCCTCATTTCTGATGATCTTCAGACTCATATAATGCAATGCCGCAAAGGCAGCTCCTGCCGTCACAAGCGGAATACACAGCACCAGAGTAATGATATTCAGGATCATCAGATCGGCTACTCTGCTCATAAAATTAATAAACGGTGAATCAAGACTTAGAAATTTCATTTGTTTTTCCTTTCTTACAAAAACTTCATCATGGCGGTCACCCGTATTCCGGAGGTTTCCTCCTCCGGTCCCAATGCCCGAAATCCCATTTCTTTATAGAATCTTACAGCATAGGGTGCCGCCTTCAGGTACATTCTGCTTTCACACTTTTGGCATTTCAGATAATCACCCAGACAGGTGATCAGGCTTCTCCCAATCCCCCGTCTGTGATAAGCCTCATCTACAAACAAAAGTGAAAGCCGGTTGCGGTCCCGTATGGATGCAAGTCCTACAATGCGCTCTTTCTCCAAAGCGACCCACACACGGTACTCTCCCTTCAAAAAGGCCTCATACAGCCCATCATCCGTAATGAAATCATAAAAATTACGAATTCCTTCCGGGGTATAGTCCCTTCCTTCAAATTCCAGAAAGGTCTTCCATACCATGTTCATTGCAGGCTTCCAATCCTCCTCGCGAGCCTCCCTGATCTCATAAGAAAAATCCTTTTCACTAATTAGCATATTTCTGCTCCTGCAGGCATGTTTTTCTCAGGTGTCATAAGAGCCAGATTGCCTTCTGCATCCTCTGCACAAAGCAGCATGCCCTCTGAAACAACACCTGCCAGCTTTGCAGGTTTTAAATTAACAAGCACCATTACCTTTTTGC
>CAYXQG010000351.1:0-1293 GCA_964467405.1 uncultured Acetatifactor sp.
GTACAAACAGAAGAAAAGCGGCAGGATCACCCGCCGCGGGAATCGTCAAGGTCATCGCATTCATTGCCATTGCCGTATTGATCGCGGTGCTGTTGGTGTGCATGACATCCGGCGCAAAAGGCGGGGCGGACACATCCGCGGGAGCGAGCAGGACATCGACACCTTCAGCAACGCAAGCCGCAAAGCCGGACAAAACGGCAACACCGTTGCAAAACATCATTGAGAGCGGCGCAGCGGAAGAACAAAAAACAGATGATTTGATCGAGCGCATCAAGGAATCGGAAAATACATACCTTTTCCCCTCCCCTGTGGAAAATTGGGATGAAATTGATCTGACGGGATTTGCAGAATACGACATCGGCGAATTCAAGATATACGGCGGCGATTTTCCGCTGTGCTTGCAAGCGTACACATTCGCAAAGTGCCGCGAATACGGCATGTCGTATCCGTTGATTGTCGGCATGATCCAAATCGAATCATCGTATAAATACACCGCCGTGTCGTATGACGGCAAATGCAAAGGATTCATGCAGATCAATGACTATTGGCACGCAGATCGCATGGCAAAGGTCGGCGCGGAGGATTTGTTCAATCCATATGACAACATCGCAACGGGTGTTGATTTCATGGCGGAACTGTTGAACAGATATGACGGCGAATATTTGAAAGCACTTGCGGCATACAACATGGGCGCAACGGGCGCATATCGAAACTTGTGGCAATACGGTGTTTATGAATATTCCTACACGGACAAAGTGACCGCCGCCGCAAAAGAAATATATATCACGATATACGGAGGAATCGAACAATGAAAATGCAAAAGTTGGTGAAAATCTGCAAGAATGAACGCGCACTGTTGTTATACGACACGGCGGACGGTGTTCAATGGTTGGGAAACAGAACGGCGATGTTCCCGTTGTACAGCCATCCGAAATATGCAGAAGAAAACATTTTCGCCGCGCTTGACATCAACGAAAAGCAACGTGAAAAAATCACGTTCAAGCACTACCCCGCAACGCCGCCGCATCTTGATGTTTCGGATTTCGTGGATTCGGAATCTGTTGTGGAACGAGCGGGCGGGATCGCAATCTATTAGGTAAAATTTTTGTATAAATGAAAACTTTTTCTTCTCCCCCACCTCATCATTGAAAAGAAAAGGCTCCTCTTTTCTCTTCAGGGAAGACTTCAGGCTCCCCCTTTCGGGAGAGCCTTGGGTATAAAGACGATCATTCGGCAATCACCGTGGTGCCATAATCGGAGAAGATATATTCTACCTCAATTTCTGCAACATCC
>CAYXQG010000352.1:0-1285 GCA_964467405.1 uncultured Acetatifactor sp.
TGTTCAGAAATTCTGTGAAGACAGAGGCTGTGAATTTGCTCTGTCGGAGGTTTGGGAAAAGGGCGGCGAAGGCGGTATCGCTTTAGCAGAAAAGGTGATAGAAACGCTGGAAACCAAGGAAAGTAACTTTAAGCTTTTGTATGAGGATGAGCTGCCTTTGAAGGAAAAGGTAAGAACCATTGCAAAGGAAATATATGGTGCAAGAGACGTAGTTTTTGCACCCGCAGCAGCCAAACAGCTTGCAAGACTGGAAGAACTTGGCTTTGGTAATCTGCCGGTTTGCATGGCGAAGAATCAATATTCCCTGTCTGATGATCAGACCAAGCTGGGAAGACCTACTGACTTCGAGATGAATGTCAGAGAGGTATACGTATCTGCAGGAGCAGGCTTTGTTGTTGTATTGACCGGAGCAGTTACTACCATGCCGGGACTTGGAAAGAATCCTGCAGCTTATGGTATTGACGTAAATGATGATGGTGTGATCACAGGATTATTCTAGGGTGAGGAAAGACGATGTATCAGTTGATTGACGGAAAAAGAATCAGTGCAGAGATCAAGGATGAAGTAAAGAAAAAGGTTGCTGCATATAAAGAAAAGGGAATAGAGATTACATTGGCAGTGATTCAGGTGGGCAATGATCCTGCCTCCGGTGTTTATGTAGGGAATAAGAAGAAAGCATGTGAATATGTGGGAATACGCTCTTTATCCTATGAGCTTTCCCAGGAAACTACACAGGAAGAATTGCTTGAGCTGATAGAGGAACTGAATCAGCGTAAGGATGTAAACGGCATTCTTGTTCAGTTGCCGTTACCCGGGCAGATTGATGAAGAGCAGGTTCTGAACCGGATATCGCCCTTAAAGGATGTGGATGGTTTTCATCCCATGAACGTAGGCGCACTGTGTACCGGAAAAGAGGGCTTTGTTTCCTGTACGCCTGCCGGTATTATCGAGCTTTTAAAACGTTCTGATATCGAAATAGAGGGCAAGGAATGTGTTATGATCGGCAGAAGCAATATTGTAGGTAAGCCTATGGCACTTTTGCTTCTTAGAGAAAATGGTACGGTTACCGTCGCGCACAGCAAAACTGCTGATCTGAAGGCGGTAGCTTCAAGGGCAGACATTCTGATCGTGGCTGTGGGAAAACCCAAAATGATCACTGCTGACTATGTAAAGGATGGAGCTGTAGTGATTGATGTGGGTATTCATCGTGGAGCAGACAATAAGCTCTGCGGGGATGTTGATTTTATGGATGTTGCAGATAAATGCAGTGCAATCACACCCGTAC
>CAYXQG010000353.1:0-1228 GCA_964467405.1 uncultured Acetatifactor sp.
TATTTTCTGCAACCTCTACAGTAACACCTGCAGGAATCGCGATTGGCATTCTTCCAATTCTTGACATGCCCGTACCTCCTAAAATAGTTCTATATAAGTTAATAGTTACCTATATACCATCTCAAAAACCGTCTGTTTCGTCTGTGGAACAGCTATGCTGCATTCAGTTTTCTCGATGTATGACCGGTTAAGATCAAATGCTCACTTAGTTCGCTCTTGATCTTACCTGCATCCTACCATACAAAAGCCAAAACTTCGCCACCAACACCGAGCTCACGAGCCTTCTTGTCAGTGATAACACCATGGTTTGTAGAAATGATAGCAATTCCGAGTCCGCCAAGTACCTTAGGCATGTCTTCCTTGCCAGCGTATACACGAAGACCGGGCTTAGAGATTCTCTTAATACCGGAGATAATCTTATCATTTTTATCTACACCATACTTTAATGTGATGTGGATAGTCTTGAAATTGCCGTCTTCGATAACTTCATATTTCTTAATATAACCTTCTTCTAAAAGAATCTCAGCAATTGCTAACTTCATCTTAGAAGCAGGAACATCTACTGTATCATGTTTTGCAGTATTTGCATTACGGATTCTTGTAAGCATATCTGCAATAGGATCACTATGAGTCATGATATTGTCTCCT
Source organism: uncultured Acetatifactor sp. (assembly GCA_964467405.1). Classification (GTDB taxonomy): domain Bacteria; phylum Bacillota; class Clostridia; order Lachnospirales; family Lachnospiraceae; genus Acetatifactor. Next base: position 649 of record CAYXQG010000353.1, read on the forward strand.
CCTTACCAACTTGCTTTCTTAACGCCAGGGATCTGTCCTTTGTATGCTAAATCACGGAAGCAAAGTCTGCAAATTCCGTACTTTCTTAAATAAGCATGTGGACGACCACAAATTTTACAACGAGTATAAGCCTGAGTAGAGAACTTAGGTTTACGCTGCTGTTTTAACTTCATTGCTGTCTTAGCCATGAGAAATTTCCTCCTTATTATTTAGCGAACGGCATATTGAATAATTTTAATAATTCACGTGCTTCTTCGTCAGTCTTTGCTGTAGTTACGAAAATAATATCCATACCTCTGGTCTTGTCGATCTTATCGTACTCGATTTCAGGGAAGATGATCTGCTCTTTGATACCAAGAGCATAGTTACCTCTACCGTCAAATGCGTTAGGGTTAACACCTCTGAAGTCACGTACACGAGGTAATGCCAGGTTTACTAAACGATCAAGGAATTCATACATCTTCTCACCACGTAAGGTAGTCTTACAACCGATAGGCATACCCTCACGGATCTTGAAGTTAGCTACAGAATTCTTAGCTTTGGTAAGAACTGCTTTCTGACCGGTAATGGTCTCCATATC
>CAYXQG010000354.1:0-303 GCA_964467405.1 uncultured Acetatifactor sp.
ATATATATCATGAGCCTTATTATAGCAGATTTCTCTTAAGGTCTTATCACTGTCTTCAATAACAGGTGCACATTTGTCAGGGCGAACCGGCGCTATGGTTTCTATCATATCAGCGATCATATTGGTATTTGTGATCACTACTTCCTTCGCCTTATCGCTACCCAGATAAGAAAACTCCTCTAACATCTCTTCTGTCGTATGCAAATACAAAGGCGCCTGATTATCTGCATCTGCGAATCCTTTACCGGCCATAATAATTCGACGGTAGACCTCATCCTCCGGATCCAGGAAATGTACGTCACA
>CAYXQG010000354.1:313-1201 GCA_964467405.1 uncultured Acetatifactor sp.
CACAGGTGGCCACAACCGGCTTGTGGAACTGTTCTCCCAAATTTACAATCTGACGGTTAATATTTTGAATATCCTCAATGGAATTGACCATGGATATTTTTTCTGATGCGATCATAAATTGATTGTTGCCGGTAGGCTGAATCTCCAGATAATCATAAAAATTAACAATATTTCCGATCTCTGCATCAGACTTTTCATTTAAAATGGCACTGTACAGCTCGCCTGCTTCGCAGGCACTGCCCAAAAGCAGACCCTCCCTGTACTTTAGGATCAGACTTTTCGGCACACGGGGTCTTCTGCTGTAATAGGTCAGATGTGACTCCGAGATCAGTCTGTACAGATTGATTCTTCCCAGATCATTTTTGGCAAGAATAATCGCATGATATGTGGGCAGCTTCTTTACAATTTCTTCATTGGAATCTCCCAGCACATTTACCTGTGTCAGATTCCCGGCACCTAATTCCTTAAGCATGGGAATCATTTTCACAAAAATCTGCGCTGTTGCTTCTGCATCATCCACTGCCCTGTGATGATTTTCCAGGGAAACACCCAGACTCTTTGCTACTGCATCCAGGGTATGCTTCGCCTGATTCGGTAAAAGCAGACGGGCAATGGGAACCGTATCTACATAGGTAAAATCAGTATCGTAGCCCAGCTGTGCTGCGTTTTCCAAAATAAAACTCATATCAAAATTTGCATTATGTGCTACCAGTACAGCACCTTCACAAAATTCCAAAAACTGCGGCAGTACAATATCAATCTGCGGAGCATCCACTACCATATCATCGCTTATTCCTGTCAGCTTTTCGATCTCAAAGGGAATGGGTACGTCCGGATTTACAAAAGCGGAAAAACGTTCTGTAATTTCCCCTTTTTGTACCTTTACTG
>CAYXQG010000355.1:0-1200 GCA_964467405.1 uncultured Acetatifactor sp.
CCTCTGCATTATCAAAATTTTCATAACCGGCAGTAGGAATATGATACTTCTTCATCAAATCCTTGGAAAAAGCTTTGCTTCCTTCTAAAATTGCAGCGTTCTTTCTGGGTCCAAAGGCCTTAAGTCCTGCTGCTTCAAATGCATCGATCAAACCACCTACCAATGGGTCATCCATACCTACGATTGTAAAATCAATCTGCATCTTTTTTGCAAACTCAACCAATTTATCAAATTCCATTGCACCGATGGGAACACATTCTGCCAACTGACCGATACCGGCATTGCCCGGTGCACAATAAATCTTATCAACCTTCGGGCTTTTTGCTACGCTGTTTGCAATTGCATGCTCTCTTCCGCCGCTTCCAACAATCAGTACTTTCATCTTTACACCTTCCTCACCTTATTGTCTGCTACACAAATTCTGCCGTTTGCTATATCATCGATTGCCTGTGGCAACAGAATCCACTCTGCCTGCTCCATTACTCTTCTTTGCAGAGTCTCCGGTGTATCATCCTCTTCTACACAAACTGCCTTCTGAGCGATGATGGGACCTTCATCCATTCCCTCATTTACAAAGTGCACTGTAGCACCTGTCACCTTAACACCGCGTTCCAATACCTTCTCATGAACCTTCAAGCCATAATAACCTACGCCGCAGAAGGAAGGGATCAGTGAAGGGTGTATATTAATGATCCTGTCAGGATATTCCCTGATCATCTTTGGCGGAATCGCTACCAGGAAGCCCGCCAATACGATCAGATCCGGGGCGATCTTATTTACTGCCTCCAGAAAAGCTTCATTAAATGCTTCTCTGTCGGCAAAATCCTTCGGAGATATGCTAAGTGCTTCAATCCCTGCATTTCTTGCTCTCTCCAGGCTCTTTACTGTCTTATTATTACTGATGACACCCACGATTTCTGCATTGGTGATCCTGCCTGCTGCAATACTGTCAATAATAGCCTGTAAATTAGTACCGCCTCCCGATACCAATACCAATACTCTTAACATAAGGTTACTCCCTTTTCTCCTGCTTCGCAATATCCTGCCACAAATGCCTTTTCACCTGCTGACTCAATTGCTGCGATCGTCTTATCTGCATCAGCCGGATCTACTGCAAGCAGCATACCGATACCCATGTTGAAGGTATTATACATCATTTCATCCGTAATATTACCGGTCTTCTGCATCAGCTTAAAGATT
>CAYXQG010000356.1:0-1194 GCA_964467405.1 uncultured Acetatifactor sp.
GGTGGAGCGGTCTTTCAGCTCAAAATCCTTCTGGAAATGAAGCTCTTCTCCCGTATCGGCTACAGTTCCATAGTCGTGAAACACTACCGGAACGTAGTCTATCGGGGCTGCCATCCATGTGATGTTATTGACCGAATAGCCATGTTCACAGAGGAATGTCTCAATGTCCTCGCCAATAAGGTGGTCTGCCACATTGAGGACTTCGATGCGTGCGTCAGCATCATGCAAGATAATGATTTTCATACAGGTTGATTTTATTGTTGTTACTCGTTGTCATACATACGGCTGAGGAAAGACTGCAATTCCGGGTCTTGGATTTCCGAAAGCATACATGGAACGAACGATGTGTTCTGCCTTACTTGCAAAGTGCCGAGACCATAACAGCTTGCGTCAATGCTGATTTGTGCCATTTCGTTGGCTGACACATAGCCATATTCCGTTTCGTGCAGCCCTACGACGATACCATAAAATATAAAGTCGTTGCCTTGCTGCTGTCCTTCGAGCATATACCAGCGGATGTTGCCGATGGAGAAACAGGCCTTGCAGGTTGCCTCACTCTTCTTTCCGTCCTGTGAGTAGAGTTCGCTACCCTTGAACAATGCCTGAACGGACGGAGTAATCAGGCGGTTGGTTGTAATGTCTGTTGCCATTGTCTTTGAATTTTATTTTCTCCCTCCTTTTGATGGCTTTTCAGCCTGTGGAGGGATGTTTTCTGCCAACAAGTGCCGGCCCGGAAGAGCAATAAGACAAATCGGGAGCAAGAAATACGCTCTGAGGATTCAGAGGAAGATTTCTTGCTCAACTCCGTGACGGTTTGTCGTTTGGTCGGGGGCGGCTTACTTTGCGGAAAATATACCTGACACAGAGCTGACAAGTGGAAAATCTCTGTATAAAGGTGGTTATGGCTTATATTATAAAAGGTGGAGGATTGTAAAAGAGGAACGGGTGGGCGGTGAAGCGGCTGCGGTTTGCAAGTCCAAACGGACAGACGAAGTGGCCGTGTATTGCGGACACAAATCTGGCTAAGCGAAGCCTTGACAGTTTGCGGCCGAGATGTATGGCCTTTTCGTGTTTGGACCTCCGAAAGAGTCTTTGGTAGCCTAATAGCAGCTTGACTGCCATCTGGCTGTCATTGTCTCTTGCGGACAAACCGGTGCAGCTTCGCTGAAGGTGTGGGGCGGAGCTGTTTAAGCC
>CAYXQG010000357.1:0-1192 GCA_964467405.1 uncultured Acetatifactor sp.
TTCCGTAGACTTTTTTCCTTATCTACGCAGACACACTTTTTGAAACAGTATCAACATATCTGAAGTGATACATTTGAAAACGCTATAGGTGGTAAATTGGTTGTGATATAGTCAACGGATGCGCTATGGATCATGATTAATTTGTAGATTTGTCTGTCATGTAACCGTATAAATAACTTGATATGAAACCAGTACGAGTATTCCTATTAAAAGGAAAAGAAAGCATGATCGACCATGTAAAGAGCATTCAAGAATTAGGATGCGCTTATTGGAAGAAGGCTCGAAATAAGAATCTAAACGTTGGAGATATATGTTATCTCTATCTGATAGGTAAAGGGCATTATCAAGTTCGTTACCGTTTGGAAGTTGTAGACACAAGTTGTGTGAGACCAGACAATTCATGCTGGATAAGATCATATGTTCCAGATAATGACTGTTATAAACTTATTCCTACATCTGATATATATGACGGGGATGAACTATCTCTGGATACTCTCGAAAGTATAGGAATCAATCGCCATACACAATTTAAAGAGCTCGATGAGATACAAGAAGATTTCTTAAAGAAGTACTTTGTTGAATAATGAAATCATGTAGTGACATAAAAGCACCAATATTTGCCATTAGCAGGCTCCGCATGGGTACGGATGGTTCGGGAATAACCACCTTAGTTACTTTCATGGGGCCGCTCAAGTGCAGGTATTGCCGTATTTTATCACTACTTGCCTATGCAGCATACATAGCTGCTTGAATGATAGATTGTTGCAATTTAATCGGTAGAAAAGTTGTTTTTGAGCCTCCTGGACTTGTTTTTAAGGCTATATTACACTCTTTTCTCAATGAATCAGAACTATGAGGAAATATTGTATCCTCAATGAAGTTCACCTATCTTCTATCCGACTACAAAGATACAAAATTCCGTGATGTTTTCACCGATAATGTCAACTAAATGGGATATTGTTTGCTGACCAAAAGAGAAAAAATCAGCCAAAGCCTTTTTTCATTTTTCCCCTCTGTTTGACTTGACTTTATTGCCCGTGTATATAACAACGGTCATTAAAGTCAAGTTGGGAATGGCGTTATATCTTTTTCTTTTGGCAAGCAAAATCGTTCTTTGATATGATGAGTGTATGATGGACAAGTTGCATTGTTTGTAACGAATAACATATTGTTTGTTGATAGGTGTATATGG
>CAYXQG010000358.1:0-1186 GCA_964467405.1 uncultured Acetatifactor sp.
GGTCGCCCACAAAGGGACGGGCGATGACACGACCCACGCCGTGCTTGCCCTTGAGCATTTCACGGGCAATGTGGCAGTAATCATAAAGCTGTTCCAGAGGAACAATGTCCTCATGGGCAGCGATCTGGAACACGGAGTCGGCGGAGGTATAGACGATCAGATCGCCGGTTTTCATGTGTTCTGCGCCATATTCGTCGATCACGGCGGTACCGGACCAGGGGGCGTTAGCCAGTACCCCACGGCCTGTGGCCGCCTTGAAAGGCTCCAGCACTTCCTCGGGGAAGCCGTTGGGATAGGTCGGCAGCGGATCCGGAGAAACGATGCCGGCAATTTCCCAGTGGCCGATGGTGGTATCCTTGCCCATGGACGCCTCCGTCAACCGGGCGTAGGCACCGGTGGGCGCATCGGTCTTGGGCAGACAGCAAACGCCGTCAATGTTGCCCAGACCGGCAGCGATCATGTTGGGGATATGGAGTTTGTGGGAAGTAGTGCAGGAACGCAGGGTGTTCACATCGCCGTCGCCAAAAGCGGCAGCATCGGGCATGGCTCCAATGCCGCAGGAGTCCAGCACGAACAAAAATACTCGCTTCATAGGCTTACTTGTTCTCCATGGCCACGGCGGTATCCAGAGCCACCTTCATCATGGTGGAGAAGGCGTTCTGACGCTCGTCGGCCGTGGTCACCTCGCCGGTGAGAATGTGGTCGGAAATGGTGCAGATGCACAGGCCACGCTTGCCATAACGGGCAGCGTTCATATACAGAGCGGCAGCCTCCATCTCCAGGGCCATAACACCCATCTTCTTCTGGTTGTACAGGGTATCCAGACCGGCAGGCACTTCGGCATGGTCGCCGTAGAACACATCAGAGGAGTTCACATTTCCCACATGGTAGGGTGTACCGCAGTTCTTGGCCGCTTCCACGGCTGCGCTCAACAGTTCAAAGTCGGCAATGGGAGCAAAGGTGCCGGGGAAATGGAACTGATGGGCAAAGTTGGAGTCGGTGCAGGCACCCTGTGCGATGACCAGATCGTACAGGTGGATATTCTCCTGAATGGCACCGGCAGAGCCAACACGAATGATGTTTTCCACATCATAGTAATTGAACAGCTCGTGGGAGTAAATGCCGATGGCAGGCATACCCATGCCGGAGGCCATGACGGACACCTTCACGCCCTTATAGTAGCCGG
>CAYXQG010000359.1:0-1180 GCA_964467405.1 uncultured Acetatifactor sp.
ATGCCCTGTTAAAAAAGGACAAAAAGGATTATCCATTTTAGTTCCCATTCCCTATAAGCAGGAACAGAGCGTTACCTGTAAGGATAAGAACGGACAAACCATTTACAATTCAGATGGCAGTGAGCAGAAAGAAAAAATCTATGTGGAGCGTATCTGTTTCCGCATAGGCAAAGTTTTTGATATATCACAAACCGCTGGCGAACTACCAACGCTTACACAAGAGCTATCTGGAAACAATGACGGATTTGCTAAAGCCATTACAGAGCTTATGCAAAATCCCGATATTGTAATTGCTTATGATAATGATTTAATCGGTACAAATACCAATGGTTATTATCATATAGCAGAACACCGTATCGCCCTTAAAAGCGGTATGTCAATCAATCAAACCATGAAAACGCTCATACATGAAAGAGCACACTCCATCTTACACACAAAAGATGGCAACCATTACACCAGAAATGAAGCAGAGGTACAGGCAGAAAGCACCGCTTTTGTGGTATCAGAAGTCTTAGGACTTGATACCAGTGATTACAGCTTCGGTTATATTGCAGGGTGGAGTAATGGAAAAGACTTAAAAGAGTTGCAACAATCTTTAAGTATTATTGAGAAAACAAGCAGAGAAATCCTTACATGGATTACTGAAAACTGCTCGCTTTCTATCCCAGATACGAAATTGGCGGCTTAAATACCGCCTTTTTCAAGCGGGTTATATGCAAATATAACCTGCTAACTATTTTTATTTTATATGTACTATCCTGTTTCCGGTGCTACGCACCGAAAACAGGTATCACACACAGGAATTTTCCTTGAAACATGGAAATTTCCGTATGCTTTAGGCTTTTTGCTTGATAAAAGCTACCGTTTCAATCTTAACAATGGGAAGTTGTAAGACTTCTAAATTCTTGCTTTTCTAGGGGCATACCATGCCCTAATAACTTATTTGGGCTTGATTACTTATAATAGCCTATCAACCGCCAAAAGAAAGGATTGATATTATGGCAAGACAGAAAAATGTAAAATTTCAAATGAAGCAGGAACTTCAAAGAATGGAAGCATATGGAAGAAGTAAACATACTGACCAAGTAAAGACAAGGGAAGAACGCTCTGCTTTAAAATCAAAGGGAGTTCCATTTGAAGAATACCGCACTATTGATTATACAAGGAATTATATTTATTC
>CAYXQG010000360.1:0-1179 GCA_964467405.1 uncultured Acetatifactor sp.
ATGTCTTGCAGGGAAGATGTATTTTTCAAGATATACGCTTCCGTCACCGAAAGCATTGACTGCTTCGTTCGTTGCCTGTAAATAAGATTCTTCCATTTCATCTGCGGAACGGAGCAGGCGAATTCCTCTGCCGCCACCACCTGCACATGCCTTGAGCATCACCGGGTAGCCGATTCTTTCGGCGGCCTTTTTGGCTTCTTCCACAGAATTTACCGCCTTTGTTCCCGGGATTACCGAAAGTCCCGCATTACGGAAAATTCCTTTCAACATCGCCTTATCGCTCAATCGTTCCATACTTTCCGGGTCCGGACCGATAAATACCAATCCGTTCTTTCTGCAAGCCCTGGCAAAATGTGCATTTTCAGAAAGAAATCCATAGCCGGGATGAATCGCCTGCGCGCCTGATAAAGTGGCAGTGCTTATGATCTGATTTTCATTGAGATAGCTTTCGGAGGCTTCCGAACTGCCGATGCAATAGCTTTGGTCAGCAAGTGCTACGTGCAAGGCATTTTTATCTGCCTCAGAATATACAGCTACCGTAGCTATACCCATTTCCTTACATGCACGAATAATACGAACAGCGATTTCGCCACGATTGGCAATCAGTATTTTTGAAAACATAGTTTACTCTCCTATAATCGCAAAAGAAAATTCGGCAGATACGCACAGTTTATCGTTCACAGTCACTGTACCTTCTGCAAAATAGAAGGGATATTTTGCTCTCTTAATGCGGCATTGTGTTTCAACGGTATCACCGGGTTTTACAAAAGACCGAAATTTCACATTGTTAAGCCCTGTATAAACCGGCAATTTTCCTTCATCCAACTCCTTTTCCATCAGCACACAGGCAGATTGAGCCAGAATTTCGCAGAGAATAACGCCCGGGACAATGGGATTATTGGGAAAATGACCTTTTAAGAAAAATTCATCTCCACGAACTTTATAATGTCCCACGGCCATACCATCCTTATTTTCCACGTCATCCAGAAGCAACATATTATCCCTATGCGGCAAAATGCTCATAATTTCATTTCTGTTCATAACCTTACCTCTTTATACGAAACAGCTCTGTGCCATATTCCACAGTCTGACCATTTGTAACACATATTTCCGAGATGATGCCGTCTGCTTCTGCGGTGATCTCATTCATCAGCTTCATCGCTTCTACAATACAAAGTG
>CAYXQG010000361.1:0-1179 GCA_964467405.1 uncultured Acetatifactor sp.
CTTTAAGTACAGCTCCAGAGAAATACGAAGCTTTACGTCCTCATCTAAGGCATTGTAATGGGTTTCGAAGGGTCTTGCTGCAGCACCGCCTGCATTAGCAACCAGCATTGGTGTCTCCACTTCCATGAAACCCTGTCCGTCCAAATATCTGCGGATCGCACTGATAATCTTAGAACGCTTGATAAAGGTCTCCTTTACCTCTGCATTCATGATAAGGTCTGTATATCTTTGACGATATCTTAAGTCTGTATTGGTCAGACCATGATACTTCTCAGGAAGGATCTGAAGGCTCTTGGATAACAATGTAACCTTGGTTGCATGGATAGAGATCTCACCGGTCTTAGTCTGGAAAACTTCACCCTCGATACCGATAATATCACCTACATCAAATTTTTTGAAATCAGCATATACTTCTTCGCCTACGCTGTCTCTTGCCACATAGGACTGGATATTGCCGGGCAAATCCTGTACATTACAGAAGGAAGCTTTACCCATAATACGCTTAGACATCATACGTCCTGCAATTCTTACGGTCTTGCCTTCCATTTCTGCAAAATTATCTTTAATATCTGTGCTGTGATGTGTCACATCATATTTTGTAATCTGGAAAGGATCCTTGCCTGCTTCCTGTAAATTAGCGAGCTTCTCTCTTCTAACCTTTAATAACTGGTTAATGTCCTGTTCCTGAACCTTTGTATTCTGATTCTGTACCTCTGCCATCTTTATCTCCTCATTCTTCAATCACTTTACCACAGGTTTCGTTGCCGGCAAGACCTTCCTGCCGTTTTCTGTCCCTGCTGCAGCTTGCATTAGGCTCTCTGAATGCCCAATACCTTGTAAGTAATCACGCCTGCCTGGGTTTCCACCTCTACGGTATCACCAACCTGATGTCCGATCAGTGCCTTTCCTACAGGGCTTTCATTAGAAATCTTGCCCTTCAGGCTGTTTGCTTCTGTGGAACCTACAATCTTATATTCCAACTCTTCATTAAATTCAATATCTAAAATTTTAACCTGGCATCCGATGTTGATTCTATCAAGGTCAACCTCATCTTCATCAACTACTTCTGCATTTTTTAAGATCTTTTCCAGTTCTTCGATTCTTGCTTCGATATCTCTCTGCTCGTCCTTAGCTGCATCATATTCTGCATTTTCGGATAAGTCACCCTGTTCTCTGGCT
>CAYXQG010000362.1:0-1165 GCA_964467405.1 uncultured Acetatifactor sp.
ATACTATATCGGATCTGGCGAACCTAAGCCATTAAGAGAATACTTAATTGAAATGAGAGATATTGTTGCTCCTGGAGCAGAACTTGGACTTGGCGATTTTGAATTCAAGGGAATTGATATCTCGTATAAACAATTCGATTTGAAAAAAGTTGAACGAGACACAGGGTACAAAAATCAAATACCTTTTGCTCAAGGCATCAAAATGACGGCAGACTGGATAAGAGGTGACAAGTAATGATTCAAAAATGGGATTTTAAGGAGTTAGATTTAACAGGAGCATATCTTATTAAACCATTCTTTGCGTCTGATGAGCGCGGTGGTTTGATAAAGGATTACAACATTGATGTTTTTAACGAACATGGAATTAAACACGAATTAAAAGAGGTGTTTTATACTCTTTCTAAGAGAGGAGTTATTCGTGCAACGCACTTTCAGTTGGTTAAGCAGCAACCTAAATTAGTACGCTGTGTAAGCGGACATGTTTACGATGTTATTGTTGATCTTCGCCCACATTCTCCTACATTTGGACAGTGGAGAGGTTTTCATCTTACAGGAGAAAACATGTATTCTCTTTATGTTCCAGAGTATTTTGGGCATGGCTACTTAGTTATTGAGGATTCAATTGTCAGCTATAAAGCTGGTGAGGTTTTCTATGGTGAAGGTGACTCTGGCATTATGTATAACGATCCAGACATTGGCGTTGAGTGGCCGTTTGATTTAATTGGCGGAAAAGAGAATCTAATTCTCAGCGAAAAAGATAAGAAACTAATGAGTTTGAAGGAATATGCAAAAATTACAGAAAATTAAGGTGTTTAGAATGTCGAACAAATCAGTCTCTTTTAAAAAGGTAGTACTATTAAATGCATCATCAAAATACATAACTGTTGTTTTACAGTTAGTGTATACTGCGATATTATCACGCATTTTGACACCTGCAGAATATGGCACGGTAGCAATAATTAATGTTTTTATTGTTTTCTTTTATTTATTTACAGATATGGGTCTCGGTACAGGTGTCATTCAAAATAAAAATCTAACCAACAATGAAATAAACGATATCTTTAGCTATACCATATATATGGGATTCGGGTTGTTGATATTATTCTCGTTTTTTTCGATTCCGTTATCTGCTATTTACCAGAATAAAATATATATTCCTCTAGGC
>CAYXQG010000363.1:0-1163 GCA_964467405.1 uncultured Acetatifactor sp.
AGATGCACCCATTGAGTTTCCCCATGTGCTGATGCTCTGTGACGATGATCAAAGGCAGCTTTTGGAGCCGATCGGTGCGCTGAAAGATCAGCTTCCCAAGGTTTATGACTTTGATCTGATGGAGGGCGGCGGCCATATCACCGGGTATCTGGTGGAGGGCAGGTATGCCGATGAATTTGACGATCGACTTCAGAGCTATTTTGCCTCTGTTCCAGAAAAATATGCAGATCTGGCCGGTGCGCCGGTTTATCTGGCGGTGGGCGACGGCAATCACTCTCTTGCCACCGCAAAAAGCTGCTATGAAACCCTGAAAAAAGAAAATCCCGGCGTGGATCTTTCCAATCACCCGGCTCGTTATGCGCTGGTGGAGCTGGAAAATATCCATGATCCGTCCCAGAATTTTGAGCCGATCCATCGGATCCTGTTCCGGGTGGACGGAGAAAAGCTGTTGCAGGATATCCAGTCGATCTGTGCGCCGGAAGGCTACGAGGTACGCTATGTGATGGGGCAGAAGCAGGGCATTTTGCATCTGGATACCGGTAAGGGCGAGCTGGCCGTGGCGGTTTTGCAGGAATTTCTGGATCGCTGGATGGTTGACAATTCCGCTCAAATAGATTATATTCATGGAGATGAGGCGGTGACGCAACTGGCCAGACAGGAAAATGCAGTGGGATTTCTCCTGCCTGCCATGGAAAAGCACCAGCTTTTCCGTGGAGTGATCTGCGGCGGTGTATTGCCCAGAAAGACATTTTCCATGGGTCATGCCCGGGAAAAGAGATACTATTTGGAAGGCAGAAAGATCAAATGACAACTCTTTATGAAGGCGCTTTTGCAAAAGTAAATTTGACGCTCGATGTTTTGGGCAAGCGGCCGGACGGCTACCACGACATTCAAAGCGTGATGCAGACCATTTCTCTGCGAGACGATATCCAGATTGACCTGGGAACCGGCAAGCCCTGGAGTATTGTGTGCGACAAGGAAGGCGTTCCCGACGACGAGACCAATCTGTGCTGGAAAGCAGCAAAGCTGTTTTTTAATACCATTGAAAAAGACCCCGATGGCCTGACCATACGCATTACCAAGCGGATCCCCATGCAGGCCGGTCTGGCCGGGGGCAGTGCCGATGCGGCGGCGGTATTGCGTGCGTTGAACCGCCACTATGA
>CAYXQG010000364.1:0-1117 GCA_964467405.1 uncultured Acetatifactor sp.
CCATTACCTTTTTGCCGACCATTTCTTCCGGGGTATAATGTGCCTTGATTCCGGAAACGATCTGACGCACCTGACTGCCCACCTTTACCTGGGAACAGAGAAGCTTCTTGGACTTAGGCACTGCTTCACAGGAAATGATCTCGCCGACCTGGAACTGCAGCTTTGCAAAATCATCATAGGTGATCTCTTCCTTAGCCTCGATGTCGATCACATCCTCCTGCGGCTTCTCTTCCTGTACTACTGCAGCTTCTGCTTCCGCTCTTCTTGCAGCAAACATTGCCTCTGCCTTTTCAGATACTTCCTTCATATCCAATCTTGCAAATAAGATCTGCGGCTGATCCGTTACCTTGATTCCGTTCTCGCGGAGTCCGAACTGCTTCAGGCTGTCAAATTCACGCAATTGTGTATTTAACTGTGCTGCAATCTTCTCTGCGGTTTCCGGCATAAAAGGCTGAAGCAGGGAAGCACCAATGGTAATGCCTTCTACCAGATTGTACATAACAGTTGACAGACGGTCTGCCTTCGTCTCATCCTTTGCAAGGATCCATGGCTCTGTTTCATCAATATATTTGTTGCATCTTTTGAAGATAGCGAAAATCTCTGTCAGGGCATCAGCCACCTTTAAGTCTGCCATCTTTGCCTGTACCTTATCCAATGTACCGGTAATCACAGCCTTCATATCATTATCGATGGTCTCGTCCGTTACGCCCTTGTCCGCTACTGTTCCGTCGAAATATTTGTTGCTCATGGAGATCGTTCTGTTTACCAGATTGCCCAATGTATTGGCAAGATCAGAGTTCAGGCGCTCTGCGATCAGCTCCCAGGTTGCATTACCGTCATTCTCATAAGGCATTTCGTGAAGTACATAATAACGAACTGCATCCACGCCGAAATAATCTACCAGATCATCTGCATAGATTACATTTCCCTTGGACTTACTCATCTTATCATTGTTCATTAACAGCCATGGATGACCGAATACCTGCTTGGGAAGCGGCTCATCCAAGGCCATCAAAAAGATAGGCCAGTAAATGGTATGGAAACGGATAATATCCTTACCGATCAGATGCAGATCTGCCGGCCAAAGCTTCTTATACTGCTCTGAGCTGTTGCCGTC
>CAYXQG010000365.1:0-1093 GCA_964467405.1 uncultured Acetatifactor sp.
CATGTTACATCTACCTTGCATATTTGCTGGGGCGCACAGGCCGGCTTTTATCACTATTACGGGATTGATAAGAAGCTGTTGTCAGAGAAATTATTCGGCGTATACGAGCATAAAGTAATGAACCGCAAGGTACCCTTAGTCAGAGGATTTGATGATATATTCTTAGCTCCTCACAGCCGCCATACGGAAACACCTGCTGAGGCAATCCATGCATGCAGGGATCTGACCGTTTTGGCAGAAAGTGATGCTGCGGGAGTATTCTTGGCCATTGCAGAGGATGGAAAGAAGATTTTTGTAAACGGCCACCCGGAATATGATCGTTATACCTTAAACAACGAATATTACAGGGATTTGAATAAAGGCCTTCCCATTCATATTCCGTATAATTATTATCCGGGAGATGACCCGACACAAAAACCCCTTTTACAGTGGCGCTCTCACAGCAATAATTTGTACAGCAACTGGTTAAATTATTACGTTTATCAGATCACACCATATGAATTATAAAAGGAGAGGAACACTTATATGAATTGTAATGAAGTACAGGCTGTCATCTTTGATCTGGACGGAACCTTATTAAATACACTGGAGGATCTGCAGGATGCAGTGAATCATGCATTGGCGGAATATCACATGCCCTTGCGAACCCTTGAGGAGATACGTTCCTTTGTGGGAAACGGGATTGACAAGCTTATGGAAAGGGCCGTGCCGGAAGGAAAGGAGCATCCGGATTTTGATGCTGCCCTGACATGTATGAAGGCTTATTATGCAGTGCATTGCAAGGACAAGACCTGCCCCTATGAAGGAATCCTGCCCTTATTGGAGGAGCTGCGGAAAAGAGGAATGAAGCTGGCTATAGTTTCCAATAAGACGGATGCAGAAGTAAAGGTATTAAGTAAAGAATATTTCGGAGACTATTTTATTGCTTCTATCGGGGAAATGGCAGGTGTGGCAAAAAAACCTGCGCCGGATACAGCATTAAAGGCGTTGGAGGAGTTGGGCGTCAGTAAAGAGCATGCGGTCTATGTGGGCGATTCGGACGTGGATGTGAAGACTGCACAAAATGCCGGTTTGAGAAATATTGCTGTTACAT
>CAYXQG010000366.1:0-1088 GCA_964467405.1 uncultured Acetatifactor sp.
ACGGATATCAGTGATTTGTGCGATATTACTTATCGGATCATAAGGGAAGGCGAAGTGCTGGCAGAGGGAAGTTTTGATGATGTGCAGTGCGCTCCTTATGATTTTGTGACATTGAAGCTTCCGCAGAAGGTACCTTATGAGCCCCATACCTATGTGATGTTTTATTATGTACAAAAAGAAGCAAAGGAGCTTACCGGGGCAGGCTATGTGCTTGGCTTTGACCAGGTGCTTACTGACTGTCCTGTACAAGAGAAGGAAAAGGAATATGATGCATGGGATGCCCCTGTATTGACAGAAGGGGATGATGAGTATGTGATCAAGGCTGCGGACGAAAGCTTCCGTTATGTTTTCAGAAAGCATCTTGGTACCTTTGAAAATATCGTACATAAGAATGTTTCTTATATTACACAGCCTATGGAATATAATATCTGGAGAGCACCGATTGATAACGACAGATATATTGTGAAGAAATGGGAGGCTGCCCGCTATAACCGTGCAGTAACAAGAGTATATGAAACAAGTGCCTGCCTGGAGGGCAAGGCAGCGGTGATCCGTGTTAAGGCTGCAATCGTTACAGTGAGCCTGCAGCGTATCCTGAACATGGATATTACTTATACAGTCACACCGGACGGCGCGATCAAAACAGTGATCGATGCAATGAAGACACCGGCCATGCCGTATCTGCCCCGTTTCGGTCTGCGTATGATGCTGCCAAAGTGCTTTGAACAGGTAGAATATTACGGCTATGGCCCGTATGAATCTTATTGCGATAAGAACAAGGCATCCTATGTGGACAGATTTGTGACCACAGTGGAGAAGCTGCATGAGGATTATTGCAGACCTCAGGAGAACGGAAGCCATTATGGCTGTGAATATGTCAGGGTATCCGATCCCTATGCGGCGATCACGGTAAGTGCAAAGAATACACTGTCCTTTAATGCATCGCACTATACAGCAGAGGAGCTGACCGTGAAGGCCCATAATTTTGAATTGGAGGAGTGCGGACAAACAGTGCTTTGTATTGATTCTAAGCACGGCGGTATCGGCTCCAGCAGCTGCGGCCCGTACTTATATGAGGAATATCGAGT
>CAYXQG010000367.1:0-236 GCA_964467405.1 uncultured Acetatifactor sp.
GGATATGGGTTATTATATTTTCAGACTCGTCGTCTGATACACAAATGATATTATAACATAAATTTTCCACTCGTCAACCACTTTTTTGATTTTCTGACAAGCCGTGCAGAAAAAATATTATAAAAGCACTAAAGAGCTTGCTCTTTACGGGCTTTTTATAATGTTTTTTCTATATGGCGACCAGCCATCATCCAAGCGGCCCGTCAAAGATGGGCTGTTTGGATGGCACGGCTGTG
>CAYXQG010000367.1:336-1082 GCA_964467405.1 uncultured Acetatifactor sp.
ACTTCTTCCGTGGCACGGCTGTGACTTCTTCCGTGGCACGGCTGTGACTTCTTCCGTGGCACGGCTGTGACTTCTTCCATGGCACGGCTGTGACTTCTTCCGTGGCACGGCTGTGACTTCTTTTACAATTGTCCTTCCAGTACCTTTGCAGCCTCTGCAATTGCATCCGGAATACCTGCAGGATTTTTGCCGCCTGCCTGAGCCATATTAGGGCGTCCGCCGCCACCGCCGCCAACCAATGCAGCGATTCCCTTGATCAGATTGCCTGCATGTGCGCCGGCCTTCTGTGCACCTTCTGTTACCATGGCAATGATATTTACCTTACCGTCCTGGTTAGAAAGAAGCACTACCACACCTTCACCAAGCTTCTCCTTTAACTGGTCACCCAGGTCACGCAAGCCGTTCATATCCACACCGTTTACACTGGTAGCAAGAAGCTTTACACCCTTTATATCAATCACCTGATCCATTACATTACCAAGTGCATCCTTTGCAGCCTTGCTCTTTAAGGATTCATTTTCAGAGGTCAATGCTTTTACTTCAGCCTGCATATGCTGAATCTTATCAAGCAATGTTGCAGGTGTTGCCTTTGCAGCAGCAACTGCCTTCATAAAGTTTTCTTCCATGGTCTTATAGTATGCCATTACATTTGCACCGGTAAGAGCTTCTATTCTTCTGACGCCTGCAGAAACACCGCTCTCTGACAGAATCTTGAAGAATGCAATATCTCCTGTATGCTGTACATG
>CAYXQG010000368.1:0-1070 GCA_964467405.1 uncultured Acetatifactor sp.
TGGATGAGATGCTTGCAGCAAACAAGGATTATATCACTGTATTCAACAAATAAGACGATCATAAAAATAGAGGAGAAAAATTATGGCAAAGAAAATAGTTTTCATCGGCGCAGGAAGCTTTACCTTTACACGTAACCTGTGCAGAGATTTATTGACCTTCCCTGCATTCCGTGATGCAGAGTTAGCTTTGGTTGATATTAATGAAGATAATCTGGAGTTAGCCCGCAAGATGGTTAGCAAGATTGTAAAGGAAGGAAATTATCCTGCAAAGGTAACCTGTACTACCAATCGTAGAGAGGTTATGAAGGATGCAGACGGTATTTTATGTACCATCCTTTGTGCACCCAGAGAAATCATCGGATTAGACGTGGATATCCCTGCTAAGTATGGCGTAAGCTATGCAATCGGTGATACCAGAGGACCTGCAGGTATCTTTGATTATCTGCGTACCGTTCCTACCATGTTAGAGATCTGTGCAGATATTGAAGAGCTGTGTCCTAATGCAATCTTCTTAAACTACACCAATCCTATGGCTATGCTCTGCCGTACCATGCAGACAGTATATCCGAATTTACATATTACAGGCCTTTGCCACAGTGTACAGGGTACAGCAAAGAAGATCGCAAACTGGATAGGCGCTGATATGAAGGATGTTACTTACACATGTGCAGGTATTAACCACCAGGCATTCTATATTGAATATAAGGTAAATGGAGAGGATGCATATCCCAGACTTCGTGAGGCTGCGAAGAATCCTGAAATCGCAAATGAAGAGCCTGTACGTTTTGAAATGTTCAAGCATTTAGGATATTTCTCACCGGAAGGCTCAGGCCATCACAGTGAGTATGTTTCATGGTTCCGTAAGCGCCCCGACTTATTGGATAAGTGGTGTATGCATGGTACCGGTAAGGATATCGGTATTCCCCGTACTCCTGAGCGCAGAGCACAGGCTATGTTAAACCGTAAGAAGGATATTGATGAGTGGATGGAGAAGCCTGTAGATCTGCAGAGAGGACCTGAATATGCAGCATATATCTTCAATGCAATCTTCGGTGACAATACACCATTCC
>CAYXQG010000369.1:0-1067 GCA_964467405.1 uncultured Acetatifactor sp.
CTCCAGGCCCAGCGCCTGGGTCTGCCCATCGAGCTGGGCGACACCGTGTGCGTCATCGGCGGCGGCAACGTGGCCTTCGACGCCGCCTGCACCCTCATCCGCATGGGCAAGACCGTGAACGTGGTCTGTCTGGAGAAGGACGCCTCTCAGGCCAGCGCCGAGGAGCGCGATCTGGGTCTGGAGGAGGGCGTGAACCTCTTCGACAGCCACTCCAACGAGGCCATTCTGGGCACTCCCGAGCAGGTCACCGGCCTGCAGGTCCATAAGATCAACTCCTTCCACTTCGATCCCGACACCCGGGCGCTGGTGGAGGACGCCGTGCCCGACAGCACCTACATCATCCCCTGCGACTCCATCGTGTTCGCCGCCGGCCAGGTCACCGGCCTGACCGACGCCTTCGGCCTGGAGCTGAACCGCTTCGGCTATCCCATCGATCCCAAGACCGGCAAGAGCGAGTACACCACCTCCGTGGAGGGCGTGTTCGCCGCCGGCGACGTGATCACCGGCACCCGCTTCCTCATCGACGCCATTGCCGGCGGCCGTGAGGTGGCCAGCCTCATGGACAAGTATCTGGGCGGCGACGGCGTCATCACCGAGACGCTGGCCCCCCGCTGCGCCGATCCCAGGATCGGCTATGCCGACCACATGGCCGACAAGCCCCGCAATGAGCTGACCCACAAGAGCGCCGAGGAGCGCCGCTGCAATTTCGAGCCGGTCACTGAGGGCTTCACCTGCGATCAGGCCGCCTGCGAGTCCGGCCGCTGCCTGCAGTGTGATCTGCGGCTCCAGATCCAGCGTCCCCGCCTGTGGACCGAGTTTGAGAAGAAGGAGGGCTGAGCGATATGACCACCATGAACAAGACCGACCTGTTTGTCAAGGCCAACCAGCTGCGTGAATTCGGCGTGTACAATCAGCCCCTGATGGATCTGTGGGTGAAGGTGGCCGAGGAACGCGAGCTTCAGGACACCCCCATCTGCGCCGTCGCCGCCCTGAACAACGCCGACACCGACCGCGCCCTGCTGTGCCTGCTGCGCCAGTACCCCCGGGAGATCCTGGAGGGCCTGTGC
>CAYXQG010000370.1:0-1059 GCA_964467405.1 uncultured Acetatifactor sp.
GCCGATCTTATCGTGGAAAAGGTAGGGAAGCAGTAAATGGCAATCGTAAAAATGAAACGGCTGCGCCTGCTGGGTATGCAGTCGGATCGTGATAGCCTGTTCCGCAAGCTCCAGAAGCTGGGGTGCGTGGAGATCGACGAGCCTGCCATTGATCTGACTGACCCGGACTGGGCAGCTCTGGCCAAGCCTGATGGGCGTGACCTGGCCGGTGCAAAGGAGCAGAACAACCTGCTCAACAACGCCCTTGAGACCCTGAAGCAATATGCCCCCGCCAAGGGAGGCCTGTTCGCAAAGCGCCCTGAGCTGAGCGACAGCGAGCTGTTCGACGACGGCGCCTACGCCGACGGACTGGACACCGCCCGTGCCATCCTGGAGGGCGAAAAAGCGGTGGCCGCCCTGGTGACCGAACAGAGCAAGCTGGTGGGCCAGAAGGCCGCGCTGGCCCCCTGGATCCCCCTGGACGTCCCCCTGGAGCTGGAGCGCACCGAGTCGGTGACGCTGGTGTTCGGCACCATCCCCGCCAAGGCGGACTGGCCGGCGCTCCAGGCTGCGGTGGACGAGGCCTCTGAGCTGAGCGCCCTGTTTGAAGCGGGCGCTGACCAGGACCTGCGCTACTTCCTGCTGCTGTGTCACAACAGCGCGGAGAGCGCCTGTGTGGAGGCCATGCGCCCCTTCGGCTTCTCCCGTGCCAGCCTGCGCGGCTGGACCGGAACCGCGGCGGACAACGACCGGATGCTGGACAACCAGCTGGCGGTCCTGGAGAAGAAGATCGGGGAAGCGAAGGACCATGTGGCCTCCTTTGCTCCCCGGCGTGACGCGCTCAAGCGCTGTGTGGACCGCTCCGTGCAGGAGATCTCCTGCGAGGAGGCCAAGGGCTATCTGCTGGATACCGCCACCGCCTTCTTCCTGGAGGGCTGGATCCCCGCCGAGTCGGAGGAGCCGCTGGCCCGGCTGCTCGGCGGCTACACCTGTGCCTGGGAGACCGAGGAACCCACTTCCGAGGAGTATGACCAGGTGCCCGTGAAGCTCAAGAGCAATCCGCTCACCCGGCCCTATAAC
>CAYXQG010000371.1:0-1053 GCA_964467405.1 uncultured Acetatifactor sp.
TACTAGCCCATAATTATTTCGCCACGAAGTATCAGCGACGCTTATTTTATCACAAAGCGGACATTTGTGCAAGAACTAAAAAGCTCCTGCAGCCAAATGTCTGCATTCCGATATACTCTTACAGATTCCGGATCTTAAATTCTTTCTCAGCCTCTCGCCTCATATCCTTCCTGGCAATATCCGCTCTCTTATCATAAAGCTTCTTTCCTCTGGCAAGACCGATCTCAACCTTGACCCTGCCGTTTGAAAAATATACCTGCAGGGGAACCAGAGTATAGCCCTTCTCAGCAATCTTACCCATAAGCTTATTAATCTCCGACTTATGCATCAAAAGCTTCTTAACGCGCAAAGGATCTTTATTAAAGATATTTCCCTTTTCATAAGGACTGACATGCATACCATAAACATATACCTCACCGTCCTCAATACGGATAAAAGATTCCTTAATGCTGCACTTTCCCATGCGCAGACTCTTTACCTCCGTACCATGCAGAACAATTCCCGCTTCGTATGTTTCATCAATAAAATAGTCATGGTAGGCTTTTTTATTATTCGCTACCAGCTTCTGCGTCTCTTTTGCCATCCTTTTTTCTCCCTGTTTATATCTTCTGCGTTTTATTCTACTATATCAAAATCAACCGTTCCGGTCAATCTGTCTGCTGCTACTGCCTTTACCTTGATCTTCATGCCAAGCTTATAGGTCATTTTCGTAGACTCTCCTACCATTTCACAAGTGTCTTCTTTATAGAAAAAATAATCTCCCGGCAGCTTGGAAACATGCACCAGACCTTCCACCGTATTGGACAGCTCTGCGTAAATACCCCAGCCTGTTACACCTGAAATAACAGCTTCGTATTCTTCTCCCAAATGAGCTTCCATATACTGTGCCTTCTTCATCTTGTCCGTTTCACGTTCCGCTTCCTCAGCCCTGCGCTCCGTCTGAGAGGAATGTTTTGCCACTTCCGGCAGGATCTGCCTGTAATGATCGGTCCGCTCCTCATTTAATCTGCCTCTGAGCTGCTCCTTAATGATACGATGGATCTGCAGATCAGG
>CAYXQG010000372.1:0-1044 GCA_964467405.1 uncultured Acetatifactor sp.
GTATGTGAATTTTGCTGATAACTGGAAAAATGATGGAAACTGTTATGGTATCGGATACATGGGAAATGCTCAGGGACTTCTTTACAACAGGGCAGTATTCGAGGCAGCAGGTGTAAAGGAGCTTCCTAAGACACCGGATGAGCTTTTGGATGCTTTACATGCAATTAAGGATAACACAGATGCGATTCCTCTTTATACCAACTATGCAGCAGGCTGGACCATGGGTGGACAGTGGGATGCATTCCTTGGAGCAATTACAACCGGTGATGAGACATGGCTGAATCAGAAGTTTGTTCATACAGCAGACCCGTTTGCTGATAATGGTGACGGAACAGGCGCTTATGCATTGTACAAGATTCTCTATGATGCAGTTGCAGATGGCTTAATCGAAGATGATTATACCACAACAGACTGGGAAGGCTGTAAGGGTATGATTAACAGAGGCGAAATCGGATGTATGGTTCTTGGTTCCTGGGCACTGTCACAGATGAAGGCTGCTGATATTTATGCAGATAATATTGGGTATATGGCATTCCCTATTACAGTAGATGGCAAGCAGTATACAACAGCAGGTCCTGACTACGGCTATGGTATTAATGAAAACTCCTCTGATGAGAACAAGACAGCTTCCATGGTATTTGTTAAGTGGATGGTAGAAGAGTCAGGCTGGTGTGATTTTGAAGGCGGATATCCTATCTCTAAGACAGCTCCAACATCCTTCGTATTCGATGGTGTAGAGGTAGTAAGCAACGTAACGTCTCTGGAGGGTGAAGAAGACCTGATGAATCAGATGAATGCAGAATCTGAGCTTAACTTTAATAACGGCGGAGACAGCAGAGTACAGAAAATCGTAGAAGCAGCAGATGCCGGTATTCCATATGATGAGCTGGTTGCTGACTGGACAGCTGCATGGAATGATGCACAGGAGTCTTTGGGAATCGAAGTAATGTACTAAATTCCGTAATTATTCAGTACCTTCATAATTACGAGGCAAAAATCCATTAAAAATCGCTTTCAGCGATGGGATTTTTGCTTATTGTATCA
>CAYXQG010000373.1:0-1041 GCA_964467405.1 uncultured Acetatifactor sp.
ATGAAAAATTAACCTAAGCAAGCTTAGATTGCAAAAGTAAACTAAAATGAAAGGATAAGGTGTGAATATGTTAGATATTGATAAGCTGTATTATATTATGGATTATAGCGGAAACTACTACAGAATCAATGATAGGAATGATTTGGTAGTTGTAAAAAATGCAAATGAAGCTGCCGTGTTTTCTTTTATAGACGCTAATAAAAGAATCAATAACGGCCCGAAGAGTAAGTTCTATTTGATGATACCGGTAGATGATGTCGAAGAAGAATATCCAAGTGATGAAGCGGAGATGAAAACTGTGGGTGGTAATTTGACAGATGTAATTATTTCTGAGGTTAAGGAAGTGAAATCTACAGTAGAATTTGTAGAGAAACCTGCGCCTGCACCGGAATATGATCTTACTCAGATTGATTGGAAGGAGTATTTAACACATTTTACATATGTTATAGAAGCATTAGGCGGGTATAGAGAATCATTGATCAAGGCGGAATCGGATGCGGATTTGGAAATTTGCGATATTTTGCATTATATCGAATTGTACGATATAAGTGATGAAGAGTCAGCCAAATTGGTTAATTTGCTGAAGGAATGCAGAGAATATCGCAGGGATGTCAAGGATGAAATTATCCGTTTAGATGCATTTCAAAGAACGGTAGGAACTAGTGCGAACGTAGCGAAGGCAAAAGAGGCAATTAAGGCTATTCAGAAGCTGGAAACCAGACGATATACACCCCGCAAATTGAGCGAATTATTTGAAAATAAAGCGGTGAAGATGTCCACAAGCGGAGAGAAGCCATATAGGGAAATGGATTCAGATAACGCTGCGTTGTCAGAAAATAGCATTGAAATGGAGGAGACAGAGGATATGGATTTGGTTCGCAGAGATACAGTGTTTGATGAAAAAGACAATGACTGGTTGGCATTTGCCATGCAGCAGGCTATGTTTTACAGAGATGCAAATCAGTATATTGTAAATATCATGCTTGACATAGAGGAGATTGAACAGGAAATTTCAGACCTAATGGATGAAATCGATTCTTC
>CAYXQG010000374.1:0-1026 GCA_964467405.1 uncultured Acetatifactor sp.
GTACTTACTATCAGAAACAAAAACAAGCACAATGCAAAGGAGATAAGTATCATGAGAGAGAAAATTACAAAAAGTGTTTTAGTAGCATTGATGATGGTAGGCTTTTTATCAGGCTGTGGAACTGCCAACACAGATGATAACGACAGCCAGCCTGTAATAAGTGAACAGGCCATGGTTGAAAGTACGGTCCCTGTAAAGGAAGAGGTGAGCGATAACACAGTAGAAGAACTCGTTCCTGAAAGTGAGACTATAAATCCAGAAGAACCAGAGAGCGAAGCGCAAAAGGAAACGCATACGCATGTATATGCTTCCCAGATTATCAAAGAAGCAAGCTGTACGGAATGCGGAGTAAGAGAATTGACCTGTGAATGTGGTTATTCTTTCACACAGGAAATTCCAATGGAACTTCATAGTGCAGGAGATTGGGTTGTAGTGGAAGCAGCTACATATGATAAAGAAGGTATGAAAGCACAGTTTTGTATCAACTGTAACAGTATTCTTGCAACGGAACCGATTGCAAAAACTGTATGCCAGCATGATTACAAGATTGTGGATTCTATTTCGGCTACTTGTACAGAAAAAGGTTTCACAAATTATAGGTGTGAAAATTGTGGATCAACTTATTCTGTAGAACAGGAAGCAAGCGGACATTCATATGACAAGACCAGAACGGTAGAAGCAACCTGTACACAGAGAGGTGCTGTATATAAAATCTGTCAGAACTGCAATCATGAGGAACAGACAGCCACATTAGCATTGAAGGAACATAATTATATAGTGAATCCTGAGAAAGAAGCGGTAGAGGCTACTTGTACAGAGGAAGGGTGTAAATACTTTATCTGTTCTGTTTGCAGGTATGAAAAAGAGGAAATTACTACGAAAGAGCATGCATGGAATGACGGAGAGATTACAACAGAGCCGACCTGTGTATCTTCGGGGATAAAAACATATACCTGTGAGAATTGTCAGGGAACAAGTACAGAAGAACTGGAAGCATTGGGACATGATTACAGGGAAGCAGAGAGA
>CAYXQG010000375.1:0-1024 GCA_964467405.1 uncultured Acetatifactor sp.
AGATTTCCTTTGGATTATCCCAACCGTTACCGCTACAATCTAATGTAGCAACTTCGGTACCGTTTACAATAAAGGTTGTCTGACGCGCAACGCCATCCTTATCCTTACTTGCATAACGAAGTGTTAAGGTATGCTTACCTGCTACATCAGAAGGTACAGTAAAGGTAAGAGAATTCACCGTACCTGCATCCATTAAGCCGACATTCCCCTTGATATATCCGCCGGATGCCCAGTTCTTAGCAGTAGGTGCAAGAGTCGTATCACTGTGTACTGCATTCTCTGCTTCATATGTGGTTCTCTCATCACCTGAAGGTCCGGGTAAAGGAATTTCCACATCGCCGATCTCATATCCGCAAACATCACACTTGTTGTCACCGTCTGCATTGTAATGGCCGGCTAAATCCTTCTTGATATCATCATGTCCGCAGTATGCTGTTCTCCAATGAGAGGTTGCATCACTTTCCCATTTCTTATTGTACTTATGTACATGAGAGATCTCAATCTTATCTAAGTTAGGTGCTGCTGCATTAGGGTTAGAAAACTTAATGGTATTCTCACCTGCCTGCAGAACAACGGGAACGGTTGTGCTTGTAAAGTCATCCCAGCTGCCACCCTGGCAGATTACTGCCTGAGGCACGCCATCATTTACAGTTACATAGAAGGTACGTGTTCCGTTAACAGCATAGAAAATTGTCATGTTACGGGTAGTAGCTTCTTCTGAAGAAACTGTGAAGGTTACGGATGTAACATTTCCGCCATTCATAAGACCAACATTGTATACAGCCTTTCCGCCGGATGCGTTGTTCTTATTATTAATCTGAGTACCTACGTTTAAAGCGTCCTCAGCTTCATATACATCGATCAGGATGTCTTCTGCTGAAGGAACTTCCATATCATAGCTACATACATCACAGAGCATGTTGCCATCTGCATCCACATGAGCTTCTGCAGCTGTTGTATAGTTATGTCCACAGGTATATACCTTCCAGTGGTTGTTCTCATCAATACTCCAGCCCTCTTCCTG
>CAYXQG010000376.1:0-1021 GCA_964467405.1 uncultured Acetatifactor sp.
GAACATATTTTCATAACGTTCCTCACCTGTTCCCAAAATAACCAGCTGGATATCGTCCTGGCACAGCTCTTCCATCATATAATCAACCAGGTCAAGACCTTTTTGATCCGTCAGTCTGGAAACAATTCCGATCATCATCTTCTTCTCATCCTGACGAAGTCCCAATTGCTTCTGAAGTGCCTTTTTATTCTTAATTTTCTCCTTCCGGAAGTTCTGTGCATTGTAATTCTTCACAATGTATGTATCGTTCTGCGGATCAAAGGTCTCATAATCTATACCATTTACGATACCGCGCAGATCATTCGAACGTTCATACATCAAACCATGCAGACCCTCTCCGTAAAATTCCGTCTTGATCTCTTCCGCATAAGTATTACTTACGGTAGTCACTGCATCTGCAAAAACTATACCACCCTTTAACAGATTCGCATCATTGTATGCCTCCAGCTTGTCTGAGGTAAAATAATGCTCCGGCAAACCGGTGATATTCTTCACATCTTCAATTCCCCATCTTCCCTGGAATTTCAAATTATGAATCGTCATAACGGTCTTGATACCATGAAAGAAATCATTGCCCTGGAAACGCTCCTTAAGATATACAGGAATCAGGCCTGTCTGCCAGTCATGGCAATGAATCAGATCCGGTCTGAAATCGATCAGGGGCAGGGCGGAAAGCACTGCTTTTGAGAAAAATGCAAATTTCTCGATTTCAAACAGGGCATTGTCTCCATAGGGTTTAAAACCATTGAAATAATATTCATTGTCAATAAAATAATATTGGATACCATCCACATTGGCACCTAAAATACCGACATACACATCCTGCCAGTTATAATCCATATAAAAATGTGTAATATATTGCATCTTATCCTTCACTTCCTGTTTCATACAGGAATACTTCGGAAGAATCACTCTAACATCAAAATATCTCTTATCAATACATTTCGGCAAAGAACCCACAACGTCTGCCAAGCCTCCTGTTTTAATAAAGGGTACACCCTCTGACGCTGCAAAAAGTATC
>CAYXQG010000377.1:0-1011 GCA_964467405.1 uncultured Acetatifactor sp.
AGGGATCACGACCTTCGACCCATCCAAAGGCGCCCGCCTCGCTACTTACGCAGCCAGATGTGTAGAAAATGAGATCCTCATGCATTTTCGGTCGCAGAGGAAGATTGCGCAGGATGTTTCGCTGTCGGACTACATTGAAACGGGGAACGATGGAACGTCGCTGTCGCTGATGGATGTGGTAAGTGAGGACACCGATCTTTTGGAGGAAGTCGCGACGCGGGAAGCGGTGGCACAGCTTCGGCAAGCGGTCGAAACCTGCCTGACAGAGCAGGAGCGCGAGGTGATCGTCCTGCGCTATGGCTTGCATGGCAACACACCACAGCGCCAGCGCGAGGTCGCCCTCGCAACGGGAATCAGCAGAAGCTACGTCTCCCGCATCGAAAAACGTGCGCTTGAAAAGCTCCACATAGCGCTAGAGGGATAGTAAGAGACCTTTTAGCCAATTGCCCCGTGGAGATTTCCCGCTCTCGCCATTGGATCATTCACGTTTCCTACATCCAGCAAAAACGGCAGAACCCTAAAATGGGCTCTGCCGTTTTCTGGGCAATACGAGAAAAATAGCCACGCACAGATATTGCCATAGATGCCAACGTTGATATAGATATATGCTCCAAGGACATTTCTGTCAGTTTTACTGACTTTCCGCATTTGAAAGCCCATAACTACTCTTTGTGTTGCCCTGTCTTCTCGTATAGGATTCGATTATAGGGTAACAAATTAGGCCTATCATATTTTCTACTCACTTTCAGGCGTATTGGCATCGGAACTTGATTGACAGAAACTTTCAAGCGAATACCACTCAAAATCCTCTGGTGCAATCGCATCGTCCACATACTGCCACAATTCGCGATAGCGCTGGTTTACTTCTTCTCCAGAGCATGGCTTATCGTCAATGCTTGGATCATACACCCATTCTTCAAAAAAAAGCGTGGTCGAATAGGTCTCTACAGGCAAATTATTCCGGATCTCAAAAAAATGGTAGTTTGATATGCTTGCACCGTTGCTCCCGAG
>CAYXQG010000378.1:0-1004 GCA_964467405.1 uncultured Acetatifactor sp.
GGCCCAGTGCCTGGAATTTGCCCGGAACGAGCTGGTGCAGACCCTGATCCCCACGGTGGACGGGCAGTTCCGCACCAATGCCGTCCGGGACGGCCGCGCCTTCGGCGGCTTTTCCATGGGCAGCGTGACCACCTGGTCCGTGTTCCAGTATGACCTGGAATATTTCCGCTATTTCATTCCCATGAGCGGCGATTGCTGGGCTGTGGAGCGGACCGGCGGCGCCAGCAAGCCGGTGGAGACGGTGGAGGCGCTGGAACAGGCCGTGACCGATCAGAACTGCACCGGGGCGGATTTCTCCATCTATGCCATGACCGGTGCGGGAGACTATGCCCTGCCCAATATGGCGCCCCAGATCCGCGCCATGCAGGACAGCACGCTGTTCGTGTTCGGGGAGAACACCTACTTCGGCGTGCACGAAAGTGCGGTCCATGGGGATCCCTGGGCCAGAACGTATTTGTACAACATGCTGCCGCTGCTCTGGTGGGTCAATGAACGTTGATCAAATAAGAAAGTGAGGACTTGAAACATGAAGAAAACGATTGCAAGGGCGCTGGCACTGATTCTGTGCCTGTCCCTGCTGGCCGGCTGCGGAAGCACTCCGGCGGAAAGCAGCGCGCCCCAGCCCAGCGAGAGCATTCCGGCGGAAACGCCCTCTGCCTCTCAGCCTGTGGAATCCGAAGAGCCTCAGTCCGGCCTGCTGGAGCCCACCGGCACTGTGTACGACCTGTATGACTATCTGTGGGACATTCCTGCGGACGCCAGCGACGAGGAGTTCTCCAAGTACGCGGTGCGCAACTTCAAGTTTGTCCAGTCCATCGAGCCGATGGTCAGCGAGGAGTCTTGCTTCAACCTGTACGCGGCTTCCGTCCGCCTGAAGCAGAAGAAGGAGGGCGCCCGGGAGGACTTCCTGGCCGCTCTGGCTGCTCTGGAGCTGGAGTCCTCCATTGCCGACGGTGTGTATTTCCTCTGGGACAAGGACAACATGCCCATGCTGGACGGAGAGT